>JAFXYU010000066.1 GCA_017541565.1 bacterium
CTTTCCTTATGAACACCAATTAATCTAGCAAATAGTTAATAATTGTGATATGATATTTAAGAAAATTATCATAATGCTGGTGAAACTCAGATAAAAAAGAGGGTTTGTATGGATATAGCAATAAAAACTAACAACGTCAATGCTTTATATGTTCAGGCTTCAGGCAGACTTGATCTTGATAGCGCAGTAGAATACGGCACAAAAATCAAAGATGCAATAGAAGATTCTGATGTAACCATAACAGAGGTGATTCTTGAATTTTCGGAAATTACATTTATTTCCAGTTTCGGACTGAAAATCGTTTTAGAACTTTATAAACAACTTAGAGCACAGCAGGGTGTTTTAAAACTCAAAAATGTATCTGAAGGACTTATGAGTTCCTTTAGAATGGTAGGCTTTGATAAATTTTTAGTGTTTGAATAATGTTTAAAACCGTAAAATCAAAAATTCTTATTACTGCAATTATAATGCTTGCGTTTCTTATGTCTGCATTTGCGGGTTACACATTGGTTTCCCGAATGAAGACTAAGCAACTTATGGTTCAGAACTATGTATTTTCCGTAGATAAATTCGTTCAGGATATTAATAAAAGAATTATCCGATATGAAGACAACGTAAAAGAACTGGCACGAATCGGCTCCCTTTTTTACAAAACAGACAGAAGTATCGACTTAACAAACAAGACCGTTGTTAATATTTTTGAAAATTATCCGGAAAGTCTTGGCGGAGGAATTTGGTTTGAACCGTATATAGTAGACAAATCAAAAAAGAGAGTATGTTTTTACGCATATAGAAACAAAAATAACCAAGTAGTACTTGATGAAAGTTTTAGCAGCGACGAGTATGATTATCACAATCAAGGTTGGTACAAACAAATATTCTCGAAAGTTACTCCTGAAAATAATATTGCTTGGTCTGAACCGTATTATGAAAATCAAGGCAGTTACGCATTAATGATAACAATTGGTTCAGGAATATATGCTGACGGAAAATTAATCGGTATTTCCACCGTTGACTGGGAAATAAGCACTATTGTCGATGCTATTTCAAAGATGAAGCCTTTGGAAAGAACTTTTTCCATGTACAAAAACGGCCGCGAAATTAAAAACAGTTTTGCCCTGTTCGGCAATGAAAAACCGGATTACATCATTGCAACAAATGACCCGTATCTTGATAATTCGAAACTGACCGGACATTCACTCAAAGAAATTCCATGGTACAAAGATAATCTATACGGAATAACATATATAACCTATCATAACATTAAATACATACCGTTCTACAAGATTTTGCGCAACGGAATGGTTTTGGTAATTTGTGTTCCGAAAACTGAAGTTTTTAAAGAAATAGATCATTTCTATATAAATATGTTTGTCGTACTTATTCTGATTGGGTTCATAATTCCCGCACTTCTGTATTTGAGTATGAACAAATATATTATCAATCCTATCGGCAAACTTATAAATATTGCAAAGAAAGTCGGTAACGGTGAAGACGTAAATATCAAAATTGAAAATCCGGAAGAATTTGCACAATTGGCTGCAACATACGACAAAATGACAAAAGATATTAAAGCCATTACTCACGAAAGAGCAAAAATTAACTCCGAATTGTCGATTGCAAAATCAATACAGGCCTCAAGCCTGCCGAGCAAATTCCCTCCGTTCCCTGACAGAAAAGAGTTTGAAATCTTCGCATCAATGGAACCGGCTAAAGAAGTCGGCGGAGATTTTTATGATTTCTTCTTTATTAATAAAAACGAATTTATGTTCCTGATAGCCGATGTTTCAGGTAAAGGTGTTCCTGCCGCATTATTTATGATGACGGTCAAGACACTTCTTAACAACCTTTCACAAATCGGTTACAGTCCGAAAGATTTTATACAAAGCGTTAATAAAAAAGTTTATCAAACGAACAAAGAGGGCTTTTTTGTAACAATGTTAGCAGGCATAGTAAATGTCAAAACGGGGAAAATAACACTTATTAACTGCGGACACAATCCGCCCTTAATAAAAAGACAAAGCGGAGAATATGAATATCTGAACCTGACCTCAAATGTTCCGTTGGGAGTTTTTGAAGATATGGATTTTGAACTGTATGAAACCGTACTTAATCCTGAAGATGTTGTATACACTTATACGGACGGCATAACGGAAGCAACCAATATTAATAATGAACTTTTCGGAGAAAAAAGATTACAGGATGTTTTGAACAATATTGAAGAAACAGACCCGACGATAATTTCACATAAAGTAAAAGCGGAACTGGGAAAATACACAGATTCCGCTCCTCAAAGCGATGATATTACAATGTTAGTTTTTAAGTACGCAGGGGAACAAAATGTTAAAATCTTTAAGAAAACAGCGATACTTGAAAACTATAAAGAATTTACAACTTGGCTTCACACATGCTGTTCCGAGTGGAATTTGAATAGTGATTTGGTAAACAAACTCGACATGTGCGGGGAAGAAATATTTGCCAACATAACCTTTTATGCTTATCCCGACAAAAACGGAGTTGTTATTGCAGAATTACGAAATACAGATAGTACGATAACACTTGAATTTAAAGATGAAGGTGTTGAATACAACCCGCTGGAAAAACCTGACCCTGACATAACTCAACCGCCGGAAGAAAGACCAATAGGCGGACTCGGAATCTTTATGGTAAAGAAAATCGCCAACCTTGTTCACTATAAAAGAGAAAATGAAAAAAATATTCTGACTATGGTTTTTGAGAAATAAAGATAGATGTATTAACCAAACAAACATAATAAAAAGGACAATAACGTTTGTTATTGTCCTTTTTATATGGGCCGCAGTAAGGACTCCGTTGGCGTGCAGAAAAAAGTGACTAAATGTCACGTTTTTCGTTAAATAAATACTTTAGGCGTGAAAATATTACACAAGCCAATGGAGGGAAGAACCACCTCACCCTTATCAGTTCCCTCTCAGAAAAATCCTCAACGGTTCGGATTTTTCTTCGGCACAGTGCTCTAACCACTTACTGAATACTTAGAACAAGCCCATTAAGCAAGATTGTTATTACTAAATCCAAACAGTCAAATAAAAAGGACAATAACAAACGTTATTGCCCTTTTTATATGGGCCGCAGTGGACTCGAACCACCGACCTCACCCTTATCAGGGGTGCGCTCTAACCACCTGAGCTAGCAGCCCATATACATGTTCATATTAACTTTTCAAAATTCTTTGTCTTGGGCTGACCCTTATCAGGCCTCTCAGGAAAACCCTCAATGGTTCGGCTTTTCCTTCGGCAGAGTGCTCTAACCCTTGCTGAGCTAGCAGCCCATATTCTTTCAAGCGCTATTCATTCAGCAAATACAAATCTATCATGGACAAAATTAGAAATCAAGTTTATGTTAAAAAAAGCAGGAAATGTTCCTGCCTTCTTTTACTATAAATATTTTTCAATATTAGTAATAATAGAACTCTTTGGCATCAACCCCACCATGCGCTCTACAACCTCCCCGCCTTTAAAAATTAAAAGTGTAGGCAATCCGCTTACCTGGTATTGCTTTGCCGCCTCAATATTTTCATCCGTATTAATTTTTGCAAATTTAACTTTTCCCGCAAGTTCACCCTCTACTTCTTCTAAAATCGGTGAAAGTTTCCGGCAAGGACCACACCAATCGGCAAAAAAATCAACCACTGTGGTTATTCCGCTATTAACAACTTCCTCTTCAAAATTGCTTACACTAACCTCTTGTACCATATTTCCTCCTTTAACTTTGTAACTATATTACCATATTGTGTAATTTTATGCTATTATGCTGTTGAGGGAGGGGTAAATTTGGAATATTTTACCCTGAAAAATAAAGAGGTCTAAAATGCCGAGAAAGAAAGAAATTGAAATAGTTTTAGATACAGAGACTACCGGACTGGATTATACAAGAGAACGTATCATTGAGTTTGCGGCAGTAAGATTGGAAAACGGGAAAATAAAAGATGAGTTTCAAACTCTTATAAATCCGCAGCAGCACATCAGAAAATCCAGTATTGCCGTACACGGAATCACACAAGAAATGGTCGAAGATGCTCCAACGGAAGAAGAAGTTTTGCCTAAAATTTTGGAATTTATTGGTGATTATCCAATCGTTGCACACAACGTAATTTTTGATTATTCGTTCCTGAATGAAGCAAAACTCAGAGTTATGGGAGAAAAACTTGAAAATCCGAGAATAGACTCTCAAATGATGTTTAAGGAAATCGCGCCGGATTTGGAATCACACGGACTTGAAGCATTAACGCAAAGATTCAATGTAGAACTCCATAACCACCACAGAGCAATGGCTGACACAATGGGACTTGCACTCGCTTATCCGAAACTTAAAAAACTCTATTTACAAAGACTCGATTGGCAAAGAAAACAACTTATGAATGTTGATTACCTGTTTGACAGATATCTGAGAATCCAGCAGAGTATCGCAACTATGCAAGCCGAACTACAGGATTTGAAATCAGTATTCAAACTCCACTTTGACCTCGGCGGAGAGCCTCTTGTTGCAGAAACCGGAGAAATGATGGTTTATCAGTCAAAACAATCCTTCGGATACGACTTCGCTGATATCAAAGATGTTCTTGAGCATGTTGGTGCGTTAGAAAAAGCAGTAAAAGTCAATAACGGCTTCATCGACAGACTTTGTAACGGACTCAGTTTATCGGAAGAATACAAAGAAATTATCCGCGACGCTCGTCAGGAAATTTCCGAAACTCGCAACATTCAAGTAATTAAGCCATGCACAAAATAATCAACAAAAAAAACATACCGCAAATTTTGGATGTAAAAATTGAAAAACTTTCCAACCTGGGATTCGGAATTGCTAAAGTTGACGGATATGTCATTTTTGTTTCGGGATCTTGTCCAGAAGATTTTGTAAAAATTCGATTAACAAAGAAAAATAAGAATTTTGCTAACGCTGAAATTGTTGAAGTAATTAAACCTTCTCCGTACAGAGTTGAACCGTTTTGCAAAATGCAAAAAGTTTGCGGAGCATGCCAACTGCAATTTATTAATTATCCTAAACAACTTGAATTTAAACGAGATATAGTTAAAGATACAATGAGGTCCATTTTCGGAAGTGAAATTGAAGTAAAAGAAGTTGTACCAAGTCCGAAAGTAACAGAATATCGGCATAAACTTCAGTACCCTGTTTCCGAGACAAAAGAGTCTAAACGGATTGTTGCCGGATACTACAAACAAAATTCACATGAACTTGTTAACATAAAACATTGTCCTATTCAGCCTGAATTTTGCAACGAAATCATAGAGTTTATCCGTATTGCGTCAAAAGAATGCAATGTTAGCGGATATGTTGAAAAAGAACACAAAGGACTCCTTAGACATGTCGTAATAAGAACCTCCGCTTACAGCAGAAAAAACCTTGTTATTTTGGTAATCAATTCGAAATCCGTGCCTGAAGAAATAAAAGAACTTGCAAACGGAATATTTAATGAATTTGAAAACGTCTCGGGCGTTGAGATTAATTTTAACGACAAAAAAACTAATCTGATTTTGGGAGACAATACAAAACTTCTTGAAGGGGTTGATTTTGTTGAAGAAAAATTATGCGACAAAATTTTTAAGATTGGCGCTAAAACATTTTTTCAAGTAAATCCGTATTGCGCAAATAATATATTTGAATACATAAAAAAATACATTTCCTCAAACTTTGTTTCTCCGACAATTCTGGATGCCTATGCGGGAATATCTGCTTTTGGTATCTGCCTTTCAGACATTGCATCCGAAGTGACAACCGTTGAAGAAGTACCGGAGTCCGTTTCTCTGGCTAAAAATATATTAAAAGAAAACAGGATTAAAAATATTGAAGCATACTGCGCAGATGCAGGAGTTTTTTTTGAAGAACTTGTACATAAGGGAAAACAATTTGATATAACGGTTCTTGACCCTCCAAGAAAAGGATGTACGGAAGAAAGTTTAAATTATGCCCTAAAGTTAACAAAAAAAGCAATTATATATGTTTCTTGCAATCCGGCGACTCTTGCAAGAGATTTAAAATACCTGAAAGAAAACGGTGGAAAAATCACATCCGTTCAACCATTTGATATGTTTCCGCACACATACCACATCGAAAATGTTGCTATTATTGAACTCTAATTAAAATTAATCAGAATATACAAATTCTTCATGCCCGTCTTCATCAAGAATGAGAGCGCATAGTTTTGCATACGGATACTTTCCGCACCCCAAATCTATTCCGATTTTACCTTCATCAATATAGGGTTTACTAAAATCTGTATGCCCGAAAATTATTTTTTGCGGAAGTTTATGCTTTGAATAAATAAATTTTCCTCTTATGTAAACCAAATCAACTTCATTTTGTTCTTCCAGTGAATAAATCGGGTTAATGCCGGCGTGAACAAAAAGATACTTATCCGTGAGGTAATAAAATTTTAATTTCCTGAAAAAATCCCCGTGAATTTTGAAAATATTACCGTACCCTCCATAACTTTTTGCAGTGGCAGGTCCGCCATAGTTTTCAAAAAGATACTTGTAATAATCGTCCGTTTCGGCGTGCATAAGAGCATATTCATGAGAACCTATAAGATAAACACAATCATTATAATTGCTTTGTTCAATTACTCTTTCTACAACTCCCTTTGAATTTGCACCGCGGTCAATATAATCGCCCATAAACACAAACTTGTCATCTTTTCTGATATCAAGTTTCGAAAGCAGGTTTTCCAATTTTTCCAACTCGCCGTGAATATCAGTAATTGCAATATATCTCATAATTTTATTTTATATAAAATTACCCCCATAGACAACTGTGGAATATCAAATTTTAATACAACATTTTAGTATTATTATATGAAAAATTTGTGCTTGATTTTATTACTGTTTGCGATTCCTGTATTTGCTTATGAAGTTTTTATGCCGAATGAATACAAATATAAAAGCGACGGAGATAAACTTTTGTTTGTAATTGATTTTTCTAACAGTATGAGTGAATACCTTGAAGGAAAAACAAAAGTTAATCAGGTAAAAGATTTGATAAATTTCGTACTCCCGCAAATATCCTCCGACACCAGAATCGGTTTAAGAGTATACGGTCACACCTGTAACCTTATTGCACTTAATGCTTGTCGCAGTTCTGAACTGATTGTTCCTTTGGAATTTAACTCAAAAGAAAAAATATCCTCAGAACTGTTACGTCTCAAGCCAAGAGGAATGACACCGATAACGTACTCTCTAAAGCAAGCCGTTAAAAAGGATTTAAGCGGATTTGACGGAATTAAACATATTATTCTGTTAACAGACGGAGGAGAAAATTGTGACGAAAGCCCTTGTGACTATTCAATAGAACTTATGAAAACAAGACGGGATATAAAAATTGATGTAATCGCTTTTAATGTTCACGATTCGGACGACCTTGCACAACTCAAGTGTACTGCGGATGTAACGGGAGGAAATTTTACCGAAGCAGATACGAAAGCAGAACTGTTCCGTTCTATGGAAAATTTTATAACTCCCGACAAAAAAGTAGAGGCGGTTATTTATAAAGAAGAATAGTTTTTATGCTATCTGTACTGACAAATAGATTCCAATATGATATAATAAGAATATAATTTAAGAAGAGCGAGGTATTTTTATGAATAAAAAAGGTTTTACTCTTGCAGAAATGCTGATTTCTCTCGGGACAATAGGTGTCATTGCCGCAATAACAATTCCTTCTATTGTGGGTACCCTTCCATGCAAGAGCAAAATAAACTTTTTAAAGGCTTATGGCTCTTTTTCCAGCGTTATAGCAGATATTACCTCAGACGACGATTTGTACTACTATAACATCGATGCCTGTCCAAACGTTAATCTTACTTGTATTAATGCACCATTAGTGGCTCAACCTGCTCCTGCAAATGTGAATAATAATTTTGCAAGCGCCAGAGACAAACTTGCAAGATTGGTTGCATCAAGGATGAATTTGACCGGAAATTATAATGCAGCAAACTGTTCATTCACAACGACAGACGGAACAGTATGGACTTTTAACGCGGCAAACGGAATCAATGTTGCAAGAGTAACAATGCAGGTTCTCGGGGAAGATGATACAACAAGAACATTTACAGCAACGGTTGATAGAGACGGCGGAATAACGTTGCCCGATTTTGAAAGAGAAGTTTTAAGAACATCTTCCGATACAAAGAAAAACTCATTCAAAACTTTAATGAATGCATATCGCAAAACTAATAACTAAAATATGTTTTACACCCGATTTTTGTTATAATATAATGAACTTATTATAAGGAGAGATTAAATTGACTCGTTATTTTTATGGTTCATATATTGTAACCGTTCTTGGCTTGATTGCAGCCTATCTGTGGGGCGAGCATTTTCATGCCGGAACCGGACTTGCTTGTGTATTCATTGCACTTGTACTTGCAATATTAGAAATAAGCCTTTCTTTTGATAATGCCGTAGTTAATGCAATGAAACTTGAAGGAATGTCACCAAAATGGAGACACCGTTTTATAACATGGGGTATACTTATTGCGGTTTTCGGAATGAGATTTTTATTCCCGCTCTTGGTTGTTGCAATATTTGCAAAACTTAATATATTAACCGTACTGAATATGGCATTTAACGACGTCAACCAATACGCCCACTATCTGGAATTGACGCATGCTCCAATTGTGTCCTTTGGCGGAGCATTTCTTTTAATGTTATTTATGGATTATTTCACCAATCCCGATAAAGATGTCCATTGGATAAAACCGATTGAATATAATTTTAAAAACTTGAAAAAATTTCGCGGGGTTTGCACATTTGTAACTCTTTGCGCCTTATTCCTTATTATGCTGAAACTCCAGCCTTCTGTTCGTCAATCCGTTTTTACATCAGGAGTATGCGGAATAATAACATATCTGGGCATAGACGGACTTGCGGAATGGCTTGAAAAACGTCAGGAAGAAAGAGTAAAAAAATGTGCAGATGCCGTAAAATGTTCCGGACTTGTCGGATTTTTGTATCTTGAACTTATTGATGCATCATTCTCGCTTGATGGAGTCTTGGGTGCATTCGCTTTAAGTCAGGATATTATAATTATCACAATAGGGTTGTTTATTGGTGCAATGTTTGTTCGTTCTCTTACAATTATGCTTGTGGAAAAGAAAACTCTTGCACAGTATTTATACCTTGAACACGGCGCTCACTGGGCAATCGGGACACTCGCAATTTTAATGTTTGTTTCCACATTCCATGAGGTTCCGGAAGTGATAACCGGAACATTGGGACTCATCTTTATACTGAGTGCACTTGTTTCATCAATCTTACACAATAAAAAAGCAAAACAATAATGATTATAGAAGATAAAAAATTATACCAAGTAGGCGGAGTTGTTCGTGATGAAATTCTGGGCATAGAAAGCGTTGATGTCGACTTTTGCTATGAAGGCAATGCAATAGAATTTGCTCAAAACAGCGGTCTTAATATTGTAAAAACAAATCCTGCTTTCGGAACGGTTAGGGTGCAATTGGGAAACAAAGAAATTGATATCGCATCAACCAGAAGCGAAGAATACCCC
>JAFXYU010000067.1 GCA_017541565.1 bacterium
AAAAATGGCAAAGAAAGTAGTAGGAAAAATCAAGCTTCAAATTGAAGCCGGAAAAGCAAATCCGTCACCACCGGTTGGTCCTGCATTAGGTCAGCACGGTGTAAACATCATGGATTTCTGTAAGCAATTCAATGCTAAGACAGAATCTCAGGCAGGTTACATTATCCCTGTTGTTATTGATGTATATGAAGACAGAAGTTTTACTTTTGTTACTAAATCACCTCCGGCACCTGTTTTAATTAAGAAAGCCCTGAACATACCAAAAGGTTCGGCTGTTCCTAACAAGACTAAGGTTGCTGAAATTACAAGAGCGCAATTAGAAGAAATTGCTAAAATCAAAATGAATGACTTAAATGCAACATCTATGGATGCAGCAGTTAAAATGATTGCAGGTTCTTGCAGAGCAATGGGTGTTACAGTAAAAGATTAGTAAAAAATGGAAGGATATTGGTAAAGTGATTGAGTGATTAAGTGATTAAGTGATTAAGTGATTTAAAATTCACCTGTTCACCTGTTCACCTGTTCACCTGTTCACTCGAAAGAGTCCGCTAATACCATGAAAGGAAAAATTAAAATGTCAAAAATAACTAAGAAACAAAAGAAGCTTCAAGAATTGCTCGAAGGGTTTGAACAACCTACAAGCGGCAAAGAAGCATTAACTAAATTACAAGAAATCTCAAAAGAAGTAGCAAAGTTCAATGAAACAGTTGAATGCCACATGAGATTAGGTATCGATGTAAAACACGCTGAACAACAAATCCGTTCAACTGTTGTTCTTCCTGCCGGCTTAGGCAAGGAAGTAAGAGTTTGCGTTATTGCTAAAGGACCAAAGGTTAACGAAGCAAAAGATGCAGGCGCAGACTTCTACGGAACGGAAGACATCATTGAAAAGATTGAAGGCGGCTGGTTTGATTTCGATACATTGATTGCAACTCCTGACTGTATGGGTATGTTAGGTAAGTTAGGTCGTGTTTTAGGTCCGAAAGGCTTAATGCCGAACCCGAAAACAGGTACCGTTACTTTAGATATCGCAAAAGCAGTTAAGGATGCAAAAGCAGGTAAAGTTGAGTTCCGCGCAGACAAGCAAGGTATGATTCACTGCCCGATCGGTAAAGTTCAGTTCTCTAATGACGATTTGGTTAAGAACTACGGAACTTTCGTCGAAGCAATTTTGAAAGCAAAACCTTCCGCTGCAAAAGGAACTTACGTCAAGTCAATTTATTTGACAACGACGATGGGACCGAGCATCAAGATTGATGCAAAGAACCTTCAGGCAGAAGTAAAAGAAATTGTTGGTTGATATTTACGCCGGTCTTGCGACCGGCTTTTTTTTAATAAAAACGCTCTGATTTTTCAGAGCGTTTTTATTTTGTAAACATTTGTAAAAAAAAAGCAATTTTTCCGTCTAATATTACTTATTAAATATATAAGAACTAAAACGAGGAAAGGATAACATTATGGGAATCGGAATTGATACAATTAGTGGCAAAATGCGAAGAAAATTATCAATTGTAAGACAATTGGATGGTATTAATAAAGATGAATTTAGTCAACTTGAATTAATGATTTTACAAAGATTCATAAAGGAAGCACAAGACGATAAAGTATCAGTTAAAAATTTTAAGAAACTCGTTTGTACAGATATAAAACAAGAATATGAATGTATTATAGAAAAGACTGCTGACATAAGACGAATGCAAAAAGAAAAACAGAATAAGTTTGACACAAATACATAGTTCTTATTTTCTACAAAATCTTAACACTTTGTAATATTATGTACACTTTTATGTCAAAAGGATATATAATATAAATATATGTATATCGTCAAAAACTTAAAGGACTATCAACTGTCCCACAAACAAAGGATTTTTGCGGGATATTTGAAGGATAATGTGGATTCGTTCGTTTGCTATGAAAAAATAACAAACCGTATGGCTATGCGTAAATATTTCGCACCGGACAACGAATTTTATGAATATTCGACCGCAATTGATGAACCGGCCGAATTAATTGCCCGTGCATTTGTAAGTTAGTTTTATGTGTGGTATTCTCTAATTAATGGAGAGAATACATATGAAAAAGATTTTAACTTTATTTATAATACTTATGTTAGGTATTATGCCTTCCTATGCAAAAGATAAGAATAATCACTCTATAAAATTTAACGGAGAAAAATACACATTATTATACAGTACAAAAAATCCCGAATTTGGCGGCTATATAAATGAATACTACAAACGCGGGGAAACTTATAATATTTGGACAGAAATGATTGGTGTACACCATTTCCCTAATGCATATTCACCGATTGACCAAATTGTTGAATTTAGAAAATATTTAAACAGTGAAAACTGCCCGAGTTCTATGTATTTTGATGAAGATAAAAACATCGGCATTATTGATTTTATTATGATTAGCGAAAACCATGCTCCCGTTATTATGGAGTTTAACGTTTTTAAATACACAAAATCAGATAAATGCGGCTCTGTTGCTATACAATATGCAAAGAGATATGCAGTAAAGAACGCATTTGAAGCAGAAGAAGTAAAAAAAGAATTTGCTAAAACAAGAAAAAATGCGTTAAAAAATGTTTCGAAAATGGAAGTACCTGCTATTGTAGCGGAAGAAATCGATAAATGCGGCGGAGGAAACAAAAAGGTTGAAGAAAGTAATGTTACCGAAAAACAAGAAACAACTAAGGAAGAACCTGCAACTGAAAACGAAAACGCTATAACAGAAGATGTGGAAGCCGTAGAAGAACAAACCGCAACAACGACAGAGGATATTAAGGAAGAACCTGCAGAAAATGAGGTTAAAAAAGCTTCTGATACACCTGCAAAACAAGAAGAAATTAAAAAGGAAATCGTAGAAGAGCATGCACCGGTTCCGGCCGAAAAAGTGAACAAAGAAAAACCTGCTACAGAAAAGAAAAAGGAAAATGTTTCAAAACAAAAAGAAGAGAAGCCTGTTGCAGAAAAGAAGAAAATTGACAAGGAAATAAATCAAAAAAATGAAAAATCTGTTGTCGAAAAGAAAAATAATAAAGCCGCTACAAAAAAGAAAAAAAATAAAAAATACAAAGAGAATCCATACAGAGTAGAAAATACAAAAGACCAATATTACGCTCAACCGCGCGATTACAAGGAAATAGTTGCGGAATGCAAGCGACTTCAAAAAGAATTAAAAAAGCAAAAGAAACTTGAAAAGAAACGAGCAAAAAAAGCGGCAAAAAATCTTGAAGGAAAGGATTAAACTTTACAAACTACACATATTTGCCATGCCGACCGCAAATCTGTTAGCATATTATTGGGGAGAAGTAACTTCTTAAGATTAGGGATAAATAATGAAAAATTTAAAGTTTAATATAGCACTTGCAATATTTACACTGCTATTTACGGCAATTCCTTCAATGGCGGCTATGGCTTTTCCGAATATTAACATCGGACTCGGAACTGCGAACACACCGCAGGATTTTACAAACGGTCTGCAAATCCTCATTTGGTTAACAATTTTGACCCTTGCTCCGAGTATACTGGTTATGACAACGTGTTTTATTCGTATTGTCGTAGTTCTTTCCCTGACACGTCAGGCAATGGGAGCAGGAAATTTACCTCCAAATCAGGTTATTACAAGTTTAGCCCTTATTTTAACATTCTTTATTATGGCACCGACTTTTAACCAAATTAATGAACAGGCTCTTCAGCCATATATGCAAAATCAGATTACACAGCAAGTTGCACTGGATAGAGGTGTAGTTCCGATAAGAAATTTTATGTTTAAACAAACTCACGAGAAAGAGTTAGCACTGTTTGTAAGAATGGCTAAAATAGAAAAACCAAAGACAAAAGATGATGTTCCGACCTACATTCTTTTGCCGTCATTTATTTTAAGTGAACTAAAAACAGCATTTACAATTGGTTTTGTAATATATTTACCGTTTCTTGTAATTGATATTGTTGTATCTTCCGTACTTGTATCAATGGGTATGATGTTCCTGCCACCAACAATGGTAGCACTTCCTTTCAAACTTATTATGTTTGTAATGGTTGACGGTTGGTATCTTGTCGTAAAATCTCTTGTGGAAAGTTTTGTGACAGGATGATAGGTAAATGTAATTTTATCGGTGTTGAGATTACATTCTTAATGTAAATAAACGAGGATAAATAGGTAATAATGAATCAGGATATAGTAATAACTCTTTTACAGAAAATGTTCATACTGACACTGGAGATGTCCGTTCCGATACTTTTGGTCGGTGTAGTACTCGGTTTGATGGTAAGTATATTTCAAACCGTTACACAAATTCAAGAATCAACTCTTACTTTCGTTCCAAAGATTGTAGGCTGCGTACTTCTGTTAATATTCCTATTACCTTGGATGTGCGGAGTTTTTATTACAACGGTTAACGAATTTATGAGTATGATTCCGCAACTTATCGGCGGTGCGTAATGTTTAATTTGGATGTTCTGTTTTCAACTACCAATATAATATTATTTATGGCAATTATTACGCGATTGTCCGGTTTATTTGCATCTGCGCCCTTATTTTCAACATATCCTATTCCAATGCAAGTAAAAATATGGCTTGCGGCTACAATAGCATTTATACTTTTCCCGATTGTTCAATTCAACACCCATTTTACGGTACCAAATTCATTTCCCGCACTCACTGGAATATTATTTAAAGAATATTTAATAGGATACGTTATTGGATTCTGCGCAAATATCCTGTTTGTCGGAGTCGAACTTGGTGTAAACATGTTTGCAATTCAGATGGGACTCTCTGCCGATCAGGCATTAAACCCGACTTCCGGAGGAAATTCACCTGTCATTACGCAAGCATATACTTTTCTTGCAACCATGATTTTTATTTCACTGGGTGCACATCAATGGTTATTTTCAGCAATATATAACAGTTTTAAAACACTTCCTGTCGGATATTCATTCACGTTTTCTCCTGAACTTGTCGGAAACATAGTTACAATAACCAGTCAACTTTTTAACATCTCGCTTAGCATTGCTCTTCCTGTTTTCGGAGTATTGTTCATAACCGATGTTCTTTTAGGTTTTACATCTAAAATGATGCCGAAAATGAATATTTTTATGGTTTCTATGCCATTAAAGATATATTTAGGTCTTTTATTATCTTTAATATTTGTCCGCCCCATGGCAGAATGCATGTCAACGCTCATTGAACGACTAATGACACAAGTTGCCGGAATATTTTAATAAAAACCGTTCTACTTCACAATTAATAAGTGGAAAAGTTTGCCCGTTTTTGATAAAATAAAAACGGGAGTATTTAATGGGTAACGAAGCCGCAGAAAGAACGGAAGAAGCCACCCAGCGACGACGTCAAAAAGAACGCGAACGTGGAAACATTTCCAAAAGTCAGGACATGAACTCCGCACTGATTATGATTTGTGCGGTAGCATTGCTTGCTCTTTTTGCAAAACACATGGGGCATACAATATTACAAATGATGCGGGAAACGTTTTCACATTTGAACCCTTACATAGATCCAAACAATATTTTGGGCATAATGCTTCCGTATTTTCAAAAACTCGGTTTAATCGTACTTCCGTTTATGGTTTTATTGGTAATTTTTGCAATATTTATTATCAGAATGGATATTGGTCCCGTATTTGCTACTGAAAAAATAAAACCTAAATTTGAGAATATTTCACCCAAAAGAATGCTGCAAAATGCAAAACGACTTTTTAATCCGTTTGAACCAAGAACGCTCGTAGAATTTGCAAAATCAATTCTTAAAATTTGCATAGTTGCGGCATGCGGTTTTTCTGCGATAAATAGCAGAAAAGCAGACTTATTAGGGCTTGTAGGATTAGAAACACCCGTAGCTTTACATGTACTGGGTTCTATCCTGATTAATATGGTCATCAACATGTGCATCGCAATGCTTATTTTGGGGTACTTTGACAAAAAATACCAGCAATATGAGTACAACAAATCCATTAAAATGACAAAACAAGAAGTTAAAGATGAACAAAAGGATATTGAAGGAGATCCAAAGATAAAAGCGCGCATAAAATCAATCCAAATGCAAATGGCGCGCCAGAGAATGATGTCATCCGTACCATCTTCAGATGTTGTCGTTACAAACCCAACGCACTATGCCGTTGCGCTCAAATATGACAAGACTCAAGCACCTGCTCCGATTGTTGTTGCAAAAGGTATAGATTATCTCGCTTTTCAAATAAAAGAAATTGCAAAAGAAAATAATGTGCCGATTGTAGAAAACCGACCTGTTGCCAGAGCGCTATATAATACCGTTCCGGTTGACGGTGTAATCCCTTCGGATATGTATGTTGCCGTATCAGAAATTCTGGCATACGTTTATAATATGAAAAAAGAAAATAATTAATTTCTCATACTTTAGTTAGAGAAAATTATTTTTTAATAAAAAAAAACACAGCTGAAAGCATTGCTATATTTACCCCCTCATACGAATGGAGGATTCTACAACTAAAGTTGTAAAGTTTTAATTTTGCATGCCGATAACAGGAATGAAAGGCAAATTGTAAATTTATTGAAAGGAAATTTATTATGGCAGCTACAGCAGCACTCACAATCAACACAAACCTTGCATCGTTGACGTGCCAAAAGAACCTTAAACAAGCGACAAAAGGCATGAACATAATGATGGAAAGGTTGTCTACCGGTTTTAGAATTAACTCTGCCAAAGACGACGCAGCAGGGTATGCCGTTTCAGCCGGTATGGAAGCAAAAATTAACGGCTACAACATTATTGAGCAAAATGCTCAAATGGGATTGGACATGTTAACCACCCAAGAAGGTGTACTTGACATTATCAATGACTACCTTCAGAGAATTCGTGACTTGACCATGCAAGCAGCAAACGGAACTTATGGTTCTGCTTCATTAAATGCTTTAAATTTGGAAGTTGCTCAGAGAATGGACGAAATCAACCGTTTATGCGACGTTACAGATTTTAACGACACACACTTGCTTGATGGTTCAAGACAAACTGATATTAACCTGCAAGTCGGGTTATACTCAGATCAAAGATGCGTTATAAAAATGGATGCATTCTTATTTGACAGCGCTAAATCTACCGTAATCTTCGGTTTCAGAACTCCGACAACAGCAACGGCAAACAGACCCGGATACCTTGATTTAGCATCAACAACAAGCGAAACAATAGCAGAACAAAAAGGTTACAAATACCGTGCAAGAGATTTGAATCCTGACGGCACACCAAAATTGGATCCAAATGAACCTGATGGCATTAAGTACCTTGACCAGTGGTTTGAATCGGCAATGGCAGCAGCACTTGCTGAAAACCAAACAATTACTGCAGTAGCAGATGGCGAGGCAACAATTAATGTAACTGATGACGGAAAAACAATTTCTATTACAAATATGTGTAATGCAATCTACAGAAATGACTCTTCCGCTCGTGAGTTCATAACATACATCGACCACGCAATTGAGAACATATCTTTAAGATGTACTAAAATCGGTGCATACATGAACAGATTGGATTCAGCAATTGCTTCTACAGACGTTCAAAGATCAAACTTGATAGAGGCAAATTCTACCATCAAAGATGCAGACGTAGCACAAGTTTCATCAGATTACATTAAATATCAAATATTACAGCAATCTACAGCAACTTTGCTATCAACAGCGAACCAAATGCCATCAATTGCTTTGAACTTAATCTAAAATTAAAAACCAACTATAAACATAGTAAAAGGTCCTTTCAATGCTCCCAATATATATTGGGAGTTTGCCTTTTGGGTGATTTTACAAATTTTGTAAAATCACCAACATTTATGATAATATTTAATTATGGACTTGTTTACACAACTTGAAGAAATCAATAAACAAACACCTTTGGCAGAACTTCTCAGACCCAAAAATTTGGATGATTTTCTTGGTCAATCTAATGTTGTTGCTCCAAATTCACCTTTATTAAATCTACTAAAAACTCAAAGGCTGTTTTCAATAATTTTATGGGGGACACCGGGATGTGGAAAAACAACTTTAGCAAGACTTATTGCTACAAAAGTGAACGCACAATTTATTGAACTTTCTGCTGTAACTTCCGGCATCAAAGAGATTAAAGAAACCATTGAACAAGCCAGAGAGGCTCTTAGAGCAGGTCAAAAAACAATTTTGTTTATTGATGAAATTCACAGATATTCAAAGACTCAGCAGGATGCTCTACTTCCGCATGTAGAAAACGGAACCATCTTTTTAATCGGTTCAACAACAGAAAATCCGTCGTTTCAAGTTATTCCCGCACTACTTTCAAGAGTACAAGTTATTCGTCTTAATCCGATTAACGATATCAGCATGGAAAAAATTATTAATCGCGGATTTGAATATTTGGAAAAAACATATCAGCCAATCCGGTACGAAGAAGATGTTATGAAATTTATAATAAATAACGCGCGCGGCGACGCACGCTGTGCGCTAAATTTGGTTGAAAATGCATATTTTGCAAGCAATTTTTCAAATGATACAAGGATGTTAACTGTAGATATTTTAGAAAGTATCACACAAAAAAGGAATACGAGATACTCACAACAAGAACATTATGACTGTGCTTCCGCTTTTCAAAAAAGTCTCAGAGGTTCCGATGCCGATGCAGCAATTTACTATCTCGCAAAAATGATTGAAGCAGGAGAAGACCCGCGATTCATTGCAAGACGTTTAATTGTGTGTGCGGCGGAAGATGTCGGAATCGCAGATCCAAACGCGATGAATATAGCAGTTTCCGCATACAAAGCGGTTGAATTAATCGGACTTCCGGAGGGTAGAATACCTTTAGCCAACGCCGTAGTCTATGTCGCAAACGCACCTAAATCAAACAAAGCCTGCGTTGCAATAGATAAAGCATTAACTGATATAGAAAACGGACTTGATTTTCCGCCGCCAATGCATCTTCGGGATTCACACTACAAAGATGCCGAAAAATACGGGTTCGGAAAAGGATACATTTATACTCACGATGCACCGAATGTTGAGCAGCAGTTTATGCCGGATGAATTGAAGGATAAAAAGTATTTATAAAAAAAAACATTATAAAGCGACTTGACCGAAATCAAGCCGCTATATAATAATATTTTAGTAAGTCTTGCAACATAACTTCTCCCATCAAGAGAGAGTTAGGGTGAGGGGACAAACCGCCTGCATTCACCCCGGCATTTATACCTACCAAGATGCTTTAGTTACACCCGGAAGTAAACCTTGGTGAGCCATCTTTCTCAAGCAGATTCTGCAAAGACCGAAATCTCTGTGGAAGCCGTGAGGACGACCGCACTGTGAGCATCTGTTGTGAAGTCTTACAGATGGATATTTACCCTTCGCTGCAAGAATTCTTCTGGTTTCTTCTTTATTTATCATCGCTTTCTTAGCCATGAATTTCTCCTTTATATTTTAACTTTCTATTATTTTCTTATTTATTTCTTACTTATTTGCTTATTTATTTGTTCAAACCTTTGAACGGCATTCCCAAGAGTCTTAACAATTCTCTTGCTTCATCGTCAGTTTCAGCCGTTGTGATAATTGATACGTTCATACCTTTTACCAAATCAACTTCTTCATATGTGATTTCAGGGAACAAGGATTGTTCCTTCAAACCTAATGTGTAGTTGCCTCTGCCGTCAAAACTTTTTGCTGATATACCACGGAAGTCACGAATACGAGGAAGAACGACACAAATTAACTTTTGCAAGAAATCATACATTCTCTCGCCTCTGAGTGTAACCATTGCACCAACCGGCATACCTTCTCTTAACTTGTAAGAAGCTATTGATTTTTTAGCCTTTGTAACTACTGCATGCTGACCTGCAATTTTTGTAAGCTGAGCCTGGATTGCATCAGCAATTTTTGAGTTGTGAGAAGCTTCACCAACACCCATATTCAAAACGATTTTGTGAAGTTTCGGTATCATCATATCGTTTTTGTAACCGAATTTTTCTTTAAGCGCTGATTTTACTTCTTCTTGATATTTTGCTTTTAAACTTTTTGTCTTTGTCATTTTTCTATTCCTTATATTTGATACGATAGGACAAGGCGTAAATCGTGGAGGCTTAATAAAAGCCAAATTACATTTACCCCAGCCGCGTATTTAGTAATTAAACGTCGAGTTGTTCACCACATTTTTTACAAACGCGAACTTTTTTCCCGTCAACGATTT
>JAFXYU010000068.1 GCA_017541565.1 bacterium
GGTTCTTTGTTATTTGTAATACTCCTTATTTATGCATCAGGTATTATATATACAAAACTTAATAAATTAGGAATACAGTCTTTTAAAAAACAAATGGGTGAGGCTGCATCATCTAAAGTATCGGTTGTATCTACGACTGCATTGGGCGGAAATAAGACTTTACATATTGTTGAACTTGACGGAAAACGCATGCTTCTCGGTGCATCTTCTACATCAATACAGTTATTGAAGGATTTGGGAACTTATCCGCCTCAGGAAATTGAAACAGGTGAGTTTTCCAAAATTGAAATTCCAAATATAAGAATACCTAAAATTGAAATTCCAAAAATTGAATTTCCTAATATTGGGTTTACTAAAGCCTTTTCAAATTCAAAACAAGAAAAAACTAATAGTGAGAGCAGTGATAATCCAGATTCAAACAGAGATTCTGATGATATTGAAATGTCTGAGGTATATGAGGAGGGTCCTGACGGAATTATTGATAAATTGTTCCAGACTGAATCGGGTTCGACTGAAACTGAATCTGCCGGTGTGGGAAATGACCATAAGGTTGATCCTGAAGAGTACGCTCTTTACAAAAAATATTTATAATTCTGTTTTTCAAAGGGGGATGTTTAGTGTCTGGTGTTGTAAAAATCGGTAACAAGTTTGTTGGTGACGGCTATCCTTGTTTTATTATTGCAGAGATAGGAATTAATCACAATGGTTCTATTATTTTAGCAAAACAAATGATTGATATTGCAGTTACGACAGGTTGTGATGCCGTTAAATTTCAAAAACGTACCGTTGATGTTGTTTATACGAAAGAGGAACTTGCAAAGGAAAGAAAGAGCATTTTTGGTAATACAAACGGTGATTTAAAACGCGGTTTGGAATTTAATAAAGAACAATATGAAGAGATTGACAAGTATTGTAAGCAAAAAGGAATAATATGGTTTGCATCATGCTGGGATGAGCAATCCGTAGATTTTATTGAGCAGTTCAATCCGCCTTGTTATAAAATTGCATCGGCATCTCTTACTGATGACAATCTTTTAAGACATACCAAATCTAAAGGTAAGCCGATAATCATGTCAACAGGAATGAGCACGATGGAAGAAATCCGTCATGCCGTATCTGTTGTTGGTGAAGATAATTTGGTCTTAATGCACTGTACTTCAACTTATCCTACCGATGCAAATGAAGCGAATCTTCTTGTTATCAAAACTCTAAAAAATGAATTTTCTTGCCCAATCGGATATTCAGGTCACGAAAGAGGTTTGACTCCATCTATTCTTGCCGTAGCAGTTGGTGCCTGTGCGGTAGAAAGACATATAACTGTTGACAGAACCAATTGGGGCTCTGATCAGGCGGCAAGTCTTGAAATGGCTGGCTTATATCATATGGTACGCGATATAAGACAAACTCCCGAACTTATGGGCGATGGTATTAAAAAGGTTTATAACAGTGAAAAACCGATTATTGAAAAACTCAGAAGAGTAAAAGGATAAATCAAAGAATGGCTATACGTTTACCAAATTCAATTAAGTTTGTACTCACAGATTTTGACGGTATTTTAACCGATAATTGTGTTTATATTGACTCAAAAGGCAGTATGACAAGAAAGATCAATTTCAAAGATGTTATGGCAGTTTCACTTTTGACTAAAAACGGTTACAAAGTCGGCATAATTTCGGGTGAAGAAAATGCTGCTATTCAAATTTTTAAAGATAAATTTTCATTGGATGAGGTACACCAAAATATCAGAATAAAAATTGATGTAATTAAGTCAATTATTGATAAATATAATTTGAATGAGGATGAATACGTTTATGTCGGCGACGATATAAATGATTTTGAGTCGTTATGTTTTGTAAAACATAAGATTACCGTACCTGATGCAATTAGTAAAATTAAAAATATTGATGGGATACAAATTACTGATGCTCATGGCGGTAACGGCGCTTTCAGAGAGATTGCCGATGCAATCTTAAACGGCTGATTCTATTCGTATCTGAGAGCATCAATCGGATTTAATAGTGATGCTTTGTATGCCGGATAATATCCGAAACCTATACCGACAAGTCCTGAAAAACCGAAAGATAATAGTATTGGCGGAAGAGAAATAACTATTGCAGTACCGAACAGTTTTCCGACTATTAAAGCAATTAAAATGCCGGCAACGATTCCGATTAGTCCGCCGATCAAAGACAGCACAAGTGCTTCTATTAAGAACTGAAGTCTTATATCGCTTGCTCTTGCTCCTATTGCCATGCGGATTCCAATTTCTTTCGTGCGCTCGGTTACTGACACAAGCATAATGTTCATTATACCTATTCCGCCGACAATAAGTGAAACAGATGCTATTGAAGCAAGAAGTATTGCAAATGTTCTGACGGTTGATTTCATTTTTTCTTGAAATTCCGCACTGTTTCTTATTTCAAAATCATTTTCCTGTGTTCTGCCCAAATTGTGTCTGGTTCTTAGGATTTCTTCAATATCTTGCTGCGCAATTGCGGATTCTTCTACGGA
>JAFXYU010000069.1 GCA_017541565.1 bacterium
ATTGTACATTGTAGTAACACAACCAAAAAGGCACTCGTTTTTCCTAATTCTCTTTTTACTGTTGCTATTGCCGCAACACATGGAGTATAAAGAAGTGAAAAGACTAAAAATACAAAAGCGGTAAGTTTATTAAAATATGTTGGAAGCAGGCTTACATCTCCGCCAATTAAAACAGTTAATGTACTCACAACACTTTCTTTTGCCATAAATCCGCTTATAAATGCCGTTGATATTCTCCAATCGGTTATACCTAAAGATTTAAATATCGGAATAAGGATATTTCCAAAACCTGCAAGTAAACTTTGTGATGTATCCTGAACTAAATTCAGCTGATAATCAAAGGTCTGTAAAAACCATATAATAATCGTTGAAACAAATATTATTGTAAATGCTCTTGTAATAAAATCTTTTGATTTTGTGTAGATTAATCTGTAAACATTAATTGCACTTGGGAATCTGTAATTTGGTAACTCCATAACAAAAGGAACGGGATTCCCTTTAAAAATAATGAATTTCATAAAATATGCAAAAATTATTCCAACAATAATTCCTATCAGATACAGTGAAATTACGACCGATACTTCATTCCTGACAAAAAATGCTGCAGTAAAGAATGCATAAATAGGGAGTTTTGCACTACAAGACATAAATGGAGTCAGAAATATTGTCATTTTTCTATCTCTTTCAGACGGAAGAGTTCTTGTTGCCATAATTGCAGGAACACTACAGCCAAATCCTATTAGCATTGGAACAAAACTTCTGCCAGACAGTCCTATTTTTCTTAATGCCTTGTCCATAACAAAAGCCACACGAGCCATATATCCCGTATCTTCTAAAATAGATAAAAAGAAAAACAGAACAATGATTGTGGGCAAAAAACTCAAAACGCTTCCTACCCCTGCAAAAATACCGTCAATTATCAGCGAATGAAAAACCCTGTTTAATCCGTATGCAGTCAGGCTATTATCAACGATATCAGTTATAATTTCTATTCCTTTTTCCATTAAATCTGATAAAAAAGAACCGATAGGTCCGAAGGTTAAATATAAAATCAATGCCATAATTAAGAAAAATGAAAATAAGGCGGTATATTTCCCTGTCAAAACTTTATCAAGTTTGTTTGAAAATTCATATTCTTTTGAATCCTTCGGCTTTGATACAAATTGTCTGCATACTTTTTCAATAAAAGAAAAACGCATATCTGCTAATGCTGAAACTCTGTCCATTTTTGTTTTATCTTCCATTTCAACAACCGCTTTTTCAATAGATTCAAGTTCGTTTTCATTTAATTTTAATTTCTCTTTTATTGAATTATCTTCTTCAATAATTTTAGTTGCTGCGTGTCGAACAGGAATTTTTGCTGCTTGTGCGTGGTCATTTATTTGATGAATAACGGAGTGAATACATCTGTGGACAGCACTTTGTTTTTCATCATTTTCATCACAGAAATCCAGCCTTTTAGGAAGTTCCTCATATCTTGCAATATTTATTGCATGTTCAATTAATTCATCAATACCTTCGTTTTTTGATGCGGAAATAGGAACAACAGGAATACCAAGCAAATTTTCAAGCCCGTTTATGTCAATATTACCCGAATTTGCTTTTATTTCATCCATCATATTAAGCGCAATAACCATCGGGGCATTTAATTCAATTAATTGAATGGTAAGAAAAAGATTTCTTTCAATGTTTGTTGCATCTACAATATTTATTATTGCATCGGGTTTTTCATTTAATATAAAATCTCTTGTAACAATTTCCTCATTACTGTATGGAGAAAGAGAATATATTCCTGGCAAGTCTGTTATTATTAAACTTTTATCTCCGTTTATAAATCCGTCAGTTTTTTCAATAGTTACACCTGGGAAATTTCCCACATGCTGATTTGAGCCTGTTAATTTATTAAAAAGAGTAGTTTTTCCCGAATTTTGATTTCCTGCAAGTGCAAATTTTACTTCGTTTTTTGTCGGAATTTTATTTTTTAATTTTTCATAGGTTATGTTTTCACCTATCTTAGAGTGTTCAATTTCTTTAATTGGTTCTCTTTTGTACGGACAATTATGTGCTTCGTGTATATCTCTGACTATTATTTTAGAAGCATTTTCTTTTCTTAATGTAAGCTCATATCCTCTTAACCTGAATTCTATCGGGTCTCCCATAGGCGCAGTTTTAATTAATGTAACTTCAACCCCCGGAGTTAACCCCATGTTTAAAATATGATTTTTTAATGCTTTATCTTCAGTTTCTATTGATACTATAAATGCTTCCTGTCCTGATTTTAATTCACTAAGCGTTAATATTTCTTGATTATTTGTCATTTTAATCCCAGCTCAAAAATTATAGCTTAATAATAATACAAAAGAGTTACAATAATTATTGCAACTCTTATTTTAATGGGGCGGGTGGTGGCGCTCTCACTAATTTCTACGGAATTAAAAATTCCTCGAAATTTACGTTCGCCGCATCCGTCAAATCACAAAATCAAAGATTTTGGATTTGTCGTTGTATCTCACCCACTTACAAAACTAACGTTTTGTGTGGGTTCAATGTACATTCGCATGCAGGTTGATTATAATTATCAGTACTAATGATTATTTTCTTGGGGCGGGTGGTG
>JAFXYU010000070.1 GCA_017541565.1 bacterium
ACCGATATTTTAGAATTAATCGAACTTTTTAAACGCTCGGACGTTATAATATCACTTGATAGCGGCAGCACACATCTTGCTCGCGCAGCAAAAGTAAAATCAATCATTTCTATTTTTTGCTCAACTCCCGAGAGTTACTACGCACCTCTCGGTGACAAGTACTTTGCACTTGGCGGAAAACTTGACTGCCGACCCTGTCACAAGAGAAAATGCAAATCACAAAACAAAATGGCTTGTACAAAACTTCCCAAAGTCGGAGAAGTTTTGGAAATAATTAATAAAATGTTTACAGAGGTAAATTTATGAGATTTTGGGAAATTTTATCAACGGTATTTTTTTATATAACACTTCCTTTTTATTATCTGGAAAGAGTAATCCACAAAAAGTCCGGAGGATGGAAGGAAAAATTCGGCTTTTGTGAAAACATGGAAAGTGATAAAGTTATAATGCTCCACGGATGTTCGGTCGGAGAAATTGTTGCAGTTGAAGATATGGCAAAAAAGATTAAAGCAAATTTCCCCGAGTATAAACTAGTTATTACAACCTCAACACTTACGGGGCAGAATATTGCAAAAACGAAACTTTCAACTGTTGCCGATTATATTACATTTTTCCCTTTTGATATCCCTTCATGTGTTAACAGATTTTTGAACAGAATAAACCCGTCACTTGTCCTTATTGCGGAAACGGAAATTTGGCCATGTTTTGCATTCGGATGCAAAAAAAACAACATACCTCTGTTTATTATAAACGGAAGAATCTCGGATTTATCCTATAAATCATACCGTTTTGCAAAACCGTTCTTTAAAATGGTTTTCAGGAATTATACATCTATCTTTACTCAGAGCAAAGAAGATAAAGAAAAATTTATTTCTATCGGAAACGAGAGTGAAAAGACCGAGTTTATGGGGAATTTGAAATTTGGTATTACAAAAAATGACACAGAAGTTAATCTCGGTCAGGAAGGGTTCAGAATTCTGCTTGCCGGAAGTACACACAAAATTGAAAACCCGATTTTGATTGATACTTATATCCGATTAAAAAAAGACTTTCCGGATTTAAAACTTCTCATTGCACCAAGACATCTTGAAAGAGTGAGCGAAATCGAAGTTTTATGTAAAAATGAGAACCTGAAATTCGGAAATCGCTCAAAAGACGATAAATTCAGTAATGACACCGATGTAATCATTCTTGATACTTTGGGTGAACTCAAAAATATGTATGCCGTTTCACACCTTGCCTTTATCGGCGGAAGTTTTAACAACACGGGCGGACACAACCCGCTGGAAGCAATTATTTGGGAAAAGCCCGTATTTTCCGGTCCGCAGATTTTTAATTTTAAAGACATATACAGCATCCTGACAAACGCAGGCGCGGCGAAAGTAGTTAAAACAAAAGAAGAATTAATTGAAGGAATGAAAGAAGTCCTGTCAAGCAATAAATACAATGAAATGCAAAACTCTTGTGCTAATGTTTTTAACGAGCAGAGAGGCGCTGCAGATTTCGTTATTTCCAAAATGAAAGAGGTATTATGAAACTGGGAGCATTCGTTGTTCCGACCGGAGTCGGTGCCTCAATAGGCGGTTTTGCAGGTGATGCAAGTGTTTGGGCAAGAAGGTTTGCACAGAAATGCAAACTGATTGTTAACCCGAATGTAGTCAATGCCGCATGTTTTTCAGGAATAACCGATAACATGCTCTACGTTGAAGGATATTCCCTCGACGAATTTTTCAAGGGTAAATTAAATCTGATACCTTCTGAAAATAACAAAATAGGAGTGATTTTTGATAAATCGATTTCTCAGGAAGTTTTGAATGTTCATATTAACACAATAAACGCCGTAAAAACAGTGTACGGAATTGATATTGTAGGATATGAAATCACCGACAACTCTGTCGGAGTAGAGTTCTATGTTGATAAATCCGGAATATCCACAGGAAACGTTTCAGACTTGGGTACGTTAAAAAGAGCAGCAGAAAAACTCATTCACTCCGGAGCAGAGGCTATCGCAATCGTATGCCGTTTTCCGGAAGATGAAGGAAATGACTACGAAAACGGAATCGGTGTTGACCCTGTTGGCGGAGTTGAAGCAATAATTTCCCACTATATTTCAAAAGAGTTCCAAATTCCGTGTGCGCACGCTCCCGCTTTTGATGATATTTCCATTTCATCCAAAATAGTCGATAAACGCGCCTCTGCAGAATACATTACACCGACATTTCTGCCATGTATTCTAATTGGACTTAGCCAAGCACCAAAACTTGTAAAAGAAAAAACTCAAAACTCTATTTCGGTATCAGATTTGGATTTTCTTATAATGCCCTATAACTCTCTCGGCGGGATTCCGGTTTTTGAGGCAAATAAACTGAACAAAAAAATTTATGCAATAAAAGAAAATAAAACAATACTTAATGTAACACCAATGGAAATTAACACAAATTGTGATATAATAAGAACGTACCAAGAACTATGGGAGTTAATGTAACATGAGAAAACTGAAGGGATTTACACTTACAGAGGCTTTAATCTGTATTCTTATAATAGGTGTAGTTTCGGCTTTCGGCGGAACGATTATGAAGAAATCTGCGGATAAAGCATATAAAATGTACTATAAATCCGGTTATGAAAACCTATACAATGCCCTTGCGGTTATTGAAGGCGATGACGCTGACCATGCAATTACAACACAAGCAGGTTTACAAAACAGACTTGATAATATATTAAACCTTGATGCACAACACAAAACAAGAAACGGTATCGAATATCGCGTGCAATGGACTGACGGCTCCAATAACTTTGTAATAGATATGACAATCCCGCAAAGAAAAACCAGAGCTAATGTAAACGGACGGATTGCAGCAGGTTTGTTGTTTAATCGCGAAAACGAAGGTTCCCTGATTCCGCTAAATGTCAATGCAGACGGATACATTCCCAATTTGCAAAGCAGATCCGACCTTTTGAGTTATTATATAGATGACGGTTTAGTCGGCAGACGTTCCGGGCATCACTCTTTTGAACGGATTAGACCAAGGAGTTATAAAGAAGCGGCTTGTATGATATATGGTAATAAGCCAATTAATTTGCCAAGCAAATACAATAACAATACGGCATTGACTTTGAATTGTGCGGGCGTTCCGAATACCAAAACTCTCGACAGCAATAAAGTATTCGTTGTTCCTTATTTTCACTAGATAATATAAAAAAAAGGGTGGCGGGCAAATTGCCCGCCACCCTTTTTTTATCTGATTATTTGAATTTAACTGTATTATTTTCAGCCAGAAACGCTGTGACTTTTTCGTTCAATGCCTGTTGAGAAAGGGCATTCAACACTCCGGGGGATTGAGATAATTGTTTTACCAGTGTTCCCGGATCTACCTGATACATACGGCTCAATTCGGTTAATTGCGCACCGAAATCAGCCTGCGTTACGGTAATTTTTTCTTCTTTGGCAATTTTTTCAATCACAAGAGAATTTTTTACCCTTACCGCCGCATCTTCTTTTAATTGACCTACAATATTGTCATAACCTTGTGCTTCAACAGCCTGGTCCCAAGTAAAGCCCTGAGCGGCGAGTTTTTGCTTGTATTCTTCCAAAAGTTCATCGGTTTCTCTGTCTATCATACTCTGTTGAATATCAACCTTTGCGCTTTCCGTAACTTTGTCAAATATTGCCTTTTCAGAATTTACCCTGTCGATATCTTCCTTTTGAGTATCAAGATACTTCTGAATTTCAGATTTTATTTCATCAACATTTTTGTATTTGCCTATTTTTTGTGCAAATTCATCATTCAATTCAGGCAAAACTTTTTCTCTGATTTCGTTAATTCTGCATTTGAAAACTGCCGGTTGACCTGCAAGTTTTTTCTCATGGTATTTTTCAGGGAAAGTTACGTTGATTTCAAAGTCTTCGCCGAGATTTCTGTCAACAAGTTGTTCCGCAAAGCCGGGAATAAAACCGGAATTTGCCAAATCCAAAGTAAAGTTCTTGGCATCGCCATGCTCAATCTTTTCGCCGTTTGAAAAACCTTCAAAATCGAATACAATTGTATCCGTATTTTTGGTCTTTCTGTCAGTAATTACCAAACTTGTTGCATGCTGTTCCAAAAGTGCATCTATGGATTTTTGCATAGCATCTTCAGGAATTTTATACCCTTCAACCTCTACGGTCAAACCTTTGTATTCACCCAATGTAACTTCAGGTCTGAGTTCGATTTTTGCGGTAATTTTAAGATCTTCGCCTACTTTGAAATTATATGATTCAACGTAAGGTTGAGCCACAACATCAAAATCGTTTTCTCTGATAACTTCTGCAAAAATTTTCGGAAGAGCATCTTCTAATGCTTCATGTTTAATTCTCTCTTCACCCAAATTTTGTTCTATGATATTTCTGGGCGCTTTTCCTTTTCTAAAACCGGGGATATTAACATACTGAGCAAGTTTCTTAACTGCATTGTTATAATAATTTACAGCATCTTTTGCGGGAACTTCAATATCCACTTTTATGATATTGTTTTCCTGTTTTTCAATTTTTGTGTTCATAAATATTCCTCTTTTCTTTTGTAATACATTAAAATTACAACAAACAGAGGAGATGTGCAAATATTTGGAGTCTTTTGCTAAACCAAACCTTCTTTTACCGCTTTAACCGCAGCCTGAACTCTGTCATTTACGCACATTTTTTGAAGAATTGAACAAACATGAGCTTTCGCCGTATGAACACTAACTATTAATTCTTTTGCAATTTCGGTATTACTCTTGCCCTCAACCAGATGTTTCAAAACCTCAAACTCTCTTTCCGTCAAAGGAAGCCTTCCCTCTTCATAGTTTTTGTCATGCAAAATACCCATCGTTTCCTGTTTTGGGAATGAGTCAAGAACCTTTCTTGCAATAACCGGATCCAGCCAGCATACACCATTTTTAACATCTCTTATAACATCTGCCAATTTCACAGGATCAATATCTTTTAGACAATATGCCATTGCTCCGGCTGACAAAGCGGAAATAACCTCTTCCTCCCTATCATGTGATGTAAGCGCTATAACCATAATATTAGGATTCATTTCACGAACCTTCATAGTAGCCTCTATGCCGTTCATTCCTGCCAGACCCAAATCCATAAGAACTATGTCCGGCAAATGTCTTTCTATAAGTTTCAAACCGTCGACAGCGTTATCACTTTCCGCTACAACATTTATATCTTCATTTGCATTTAGTGCGCATCTCAAACCAACTCTTGTTAATTTGAAATCCTCTATAATAATTACACTTATTGTTTCCTTTTCTGTTTGAACGGCTGTTACCATATTGTTAAATCCTCCTGTCATTTTCTCTACGTTTTTTATTAAATAATGCTGATTTTATGACGTATATTATCCGACTGGGGAAAATATTATTACTCCACGCTCCGCACAAATTTACTACGTTTTGCTTTTCGCAAAAGTCCTGCAGCCTCCGCTCACTCGCGCTTCTTGCTCGTTCGCGTTGAACGGCATTTCCGGATTTTGCTCCAAAAACTTTCGTTTTTTTCGCAAAAGTCCTGCAGCCTCCGCTCACTCGCGCAAAAAAAAGACCTTGTATAAATCCAAGGCCTGTCCGTTTAAATAAGAAGAGAGAGCTTTATATTCGGTATAAAACTCTTAAAAATTATTTTTTGCTATTTAAAGAAAATTTTATTTACAATTCTTTACAATTTTTCTCTTTACATTCCGTAATATTGATACTCCATCAGACAATTTTATTAATCATAATGTTTTTATATATATATGGCTGGTGTGAATATTAATACCGTTAATATGTACAAGGTTGCAAATGTCACAAAAACTGACATTCCGGACAAACCTGTCCAAAATTCGGAAGAAAAACAAACTCCCGCATTTCGTGCTCACGCATACACAACACCCGTTACGATGAGAACTTCGCTTGCAAACAAAGACGAAAAAAAGAAATATAATACGTTAATTGAAGAATTAGACAGAGATTATCAGAAAAAACTTGAATTTGCACTAAAATCGGGGAACTTACTCAAAAATAATTCCAACGACAAGAGTACGGTTCTTGATAATTTGTACAAAATCGCAACAGAAGACAGAGACCCCGGACTTGATAAGGTAACTATTCTTCAAGAGTGCTTGGATATAATTACAAATCCTTATGTAATAACCCAAACTTGCGAAGACATTCCTTCCGAATACCAAAAACAAATAATCGGTCTTATCACCGGTTTAAGTACTGATCCGAAAGTTATAAACAAAACAAAATGGGAATTGAACAATATGCACACCGGCACCTGCCCTGCCGCAAGCATAGAATTTGATTTAGCAACAAAACACACGGCGGAATTTTTCCGTTTGGTTGAAGGTCTGACTTCACCAAAAAATGAAGTTTCAAAAAAAATAAAAATGAACAGCCTGTCAGAAAAATCTTCTGACGCAATCTGGCTTTTGAATACATTTAAAACTCCGCATAAAATGAACGGTTTTGATGAAGCGGAAATTGTACTGAAACCCGATGAAAACGCAATAATAAGAGCAAGAATACAAAACCAGCACAAAGACAAAGGTGAACGCTCAATCATTGATGTTCTTATGCAATCAACTTTCATGCAACTGGGTTCTCAACAAACTTATAATTCTTTGACGGATAAACGCGCCCCAAATGAATGGACTCAGGAAAACGGCGGACTTATTGACTTTGAAAAAACCTACGTAGAATCCGTTGTTGAAGATAAAAATACAACCTCGGTTACATACCAAAACGTCAATGAAGAAGGAAAACTTATCGGTTATACAAAAGATTTCGGAACGATAAAAAAAGAACTTCTCGAAACACTCAAACTCGGACATAATATCATTATCGGTTATACTTGGCCTGATCCCGAAAATGACGGCAGACTTGCCGGACACGAAATAACCATTGTCGGATACAAAGTAAAACCAAACGGTGAAGGTGTATTCATCTGCCAAGATTCAGATGATGATAAATCCTCTCCTATTGAAATGACCGAGAGTTTTCTGCTCCCCAAAATCCACCATGCCGGACTTCCCGACAGCATTGCTTCTAAAGATTTTAAATTTAAAGACAGTTGGGAATACGGAGTAGACGATTTTCAGAATTTGAAAAAAGATAAAGAAACTAATCCTTAACCGTTCTTATACCGCGAGTTATTGCTTCCAATATTTTCTTTACTTTTACGATTTCTATTCCGTCAAAAGTTTCATTAACATCATTTGCATCCGGAATAATAATGCGTTTGAAACCCAATTTTTGCGCTTCCGTAATTCTTTTTTCAATATGATTTACGGCTCTTATCTCGCCGGAAAGACCAAGTTCGCCAACAATTGCCGTTGAAATATCAAATACAACATCTCTTACGCATGTGACAATAGCAAGCGCAATACCCAAATCTGCCGCCGGCTCATTTACGTCAATTCCGCCGATTACATTTACATAAA
>JAFXYU010000071.1 GCA_017541565.1 bacterium
CTTCTTGCGGGTATAATGATATTTCCGGCAGTATTCTCATTTGGTTTACAGCCTTCTTCCGGTGCGGGATTGGTTTTTGTTACTCTTCCAAAAATATTCTCTCAACTTCCATTCGGTAATATTATTTCATTTGCATTTTTTGTTCTTTTATTTTGTGCGGCTGTAACTTCGGGTATAAGTATTCTGGAGGCTCCATGTGCCACTCTTATTGAAAAGTGTAAGGTTTCAAGGATTAAGGCTTGTACGATTTTGTTTATTTTAATTTCACTTATATCAATTCCTGCGGCGCTTTCGTTTGGAAAACTCAGTGATGTATCAATTATTGGTAAGTCAATTTTTGATTTTCTTGATTTTACAACATCAAATATATTATTGCCGTTAAATTCTTTAATTCTTTGCTTAATTATGGGGTGGAAGTTAAGGCTGAGCGGAAACACATTCTTTAAAAACAGTTTATTCGTTTCTACGTTTAATATCTGCTTAAAATTTGTTGTGCCGATTGTGCTAGTCGGATTGTTGTATATCGGGTTAAAATAGGTGTCATTAACTTTGGCTTGCTCCCGCTACTAATAACCTACATTTTCACCGATTGTATCAACTGCTTCAACTTTAATATCCGTAATAAGTTCGGAATAAGAAATTACAACGATTGTTGGTATGTGTCTTTCAAGGAGTTGATACAGCGGAAGCCTTATTCTTGGAGAACACAATATAACAGGTTGTTGTCCTATTTGTTGGTGCGCTCTCATCAGTGTCATTGCCGTAGATTCAATTAAATCCTGTACTTGCATAGGATTTAATAGGAACATTGTACCGAGTTCCGTTCTCTGGCAGCTGTCATCAAGTGTTTTTTCCCAATCGGGAGAAAGTGTGAGCGCATACAAAACGTGGTCTCTGTCTACGTTACTCAAACAAATTTGACGCCCCAGTGCCGCTCTTAGACGTTCAGACAAGATATCGGGTTCTTTTGAAAATCTCGCGTAATCGCACAGTCGCTCAAATACAAATATAATATCTTTAATAGAAACTTTTTCTCTGATAAGATTAACAAAGATTTTTCTTAAATCCGAAGTTGAAATTATAGCAGGGACAATGTCGTTAACAAGAGTCGGGTCTTGAGAACGGACAAGTTCCATAAGTTTAAGTACGTCAGTTTTTGTCATAACTTCGTCAACGTGTTTTCTTACGCATTCCTGAAGGTGCGTAACAAGTACGTCTGTTGCATCAACTGCCGTAACATTTTTTGCCTCTTTAGCATCTTCTTCCGAAATCCAGTAAGCCTGAGTTTGATATGTCGGATCGACACCTACTATTGCATCTTCCGGAATTGTCTTTTTGACGGAATCCCACTGGTCGGCAATTACCATGTATTTACCAGGATATACATAACCTGAAGCAACAACATTGTTACGAATTGATATTACATATTCGTTTGCTTCCAAGGCTGAAGAGTCCATAATACGGATATTAGGCAGGATATAACCCAATTCATCCGTAACCCTTTGACGCAATGCAGCGATTTTTGCAAGTAATTGACCTTCCTGATCAGGGTCTGCAATAACCAGCAAACCTGCACCAACTTGTAAACTCAATACGTCAACCCCCAATCTTTCGTACATTTTGTTCGGGTTAACCAAATCCTGCATGTTTTGTCGAACGCTTTCCAATTGTCCCAATTGCGATTGAACGTCTGCATTAACTAATACGGAGAATCCTGCAATAGCAAGGATTATAGTAAAAATTAAAAATGGCAGAAACGGCAGACCTGTAATTGGACAAGTTACTGTAATAAGTCCCAGAAACAGTGCCGCAAAAAACAGAGAATAGGGTTTTGACATTATTTGATTCGTTAAATCACCGCCTAACGATGCGTTGCCTGCTGATGCACGAGTCATGACGATACCTGCTGCAACAGACATTAATAATGAAGGCAACTGTGATGCAAGACCGTCGCCGATTGTTAATATTGTGTATTTTCCAACAGCATCGGCTATCGGCATTTGGTTCATTAAACATCCGACACATAATCCGCCGACAATGTTGATTATAACGATAATGATACCCGCCATGGTATCACCTTTTACAAACTTCATAGAACCGTCCATAGAACCGAATAAACTCGATTCTCTTTGGAGGTCTTCACGACGTTTAACGGCTTCTTCAGGAGAAATAAGTCCTGCATTGAAGTCAGCATCAATGGTCATTTGTTTACCGGGCATAGCATCCAAGGCAAAACGGGCCGCAACTTCTGCAATACGTTCCGCACCTTTTGTGATAACCATAAACTGTACAACCGTTATTATTAAGAAAATAACGGCGCCGACTACCATGTTTCCGCCTGTTACGAATGTTCCGAACGCGTGAATAACTTCTCCGGCATCTCCTTTTGCCAAAATAAGTCTTGTAGATGCAATGGAAAGACAAAGCCTGAACATCGTACCGATAAGTATAATAGAAGGAAATGCTGCAAGTTCAAGCGGTTTTTGGACGTACAAAGATATCATCAAAAGTACGATACCGAGGGTTATGTTTAGCGAAATTGAAAAATTGATAACCCAAGTTGGCATTTCCATAATGAGGATTAATATAAGTGTCATTACGAAAAGTGCCAGAGCGATTTCTGATATGGGTTTGTTGTTTCCGCCTTCTGCTGCCATTAAATTCCCTCTAATGATTTCTTAATGATTTCTAACTGAGTGTCAATAGAAGCATCAACAATACCGTTATTTGTTTGGAAAACACATCCTCCTTCTTCAATTGACGGATCGGATATGATATTTATTTTGGAATCTATGCCGTATTGGTAAGTTATATCTTGTATTGAATCTTTAATAAAACTTGCGGATTGCGGACGAACTCTTATATTTATTTTGGGTTCATTTTTGGATATGGATTTTAGTACGTCAACAATAATATTCATCAAAACTTGCGGATCGCTTTCGATTTCTTTTTTGATAATCTTTTTTGCTATATCAACGCTGATTTCCAGAATATCCGGTGCAATGTATTCAAAAACTTCTTTAGGAGCGCCAATAAAGTTTATAATATTTTGTTTAAACTGCTGAATATCGCCGTCCGCTTTTTCAAGTCCTTTTCTATATCCTTCTTCAAACGCAGATTTTTTAATATTTTCGGCTTCCTCTTGTGCGCGTGAAACAAGATTTCTGTCATCAATTCTTCTGTAGCCGCGTCTTCTTGTTCCTCTTCTGCGTTCTTCACGTTGATTAAAATCAATGTTTTCTATGTCAAACAAGTCTATTTCCGGCTCTTGAGGCATTTGCGGTGCGGGTTCAATATAAGCAGTTGTTTCGTCATTTTTTTCAGCAGAAACTACAGGTATATCAGCCTGTTTTTTAGTGTTCTTAACCTCCCTCTGCTTATTCTTTTTTATAATCATGATTAATCTATATTATATACTATCCTCAACGTATTGTGCAACAATTCCCGCAACCCTGAGCGGTATTTCCGAAAACTCGCCGTCATAAGCCTGAGAAATAAATCTTTTAACTAACGGACGTTCATTTTTAATTACTTTTTCAATCTTATCTCGTGGTGTAGAACGATATATTCTGAGTAAGTCTCCGAGAATATTTTCTTTAGAAAGTTTTTTCTTGTGCGGCAGGTAATCTTTTATTTCTCTTAAACAATTTGCTACCAAATCTCCGTCAAGTTTTGATTCTAAATCTGCCATATTCATATATTGTGAAATTTGGAGAGAGTCATTAGAATCAAATTTATTTAATATTGTTGTAACTTTATCCTGAGAAAGAATTTTTAAAACAAGCGCCAGTGACATAAGTTTCATTTGCTTGTTCGAAATTCCGTTGACGGAATTTCGTGCCGCTTCCCTGTGTCGCCTTTTTTCTTCACGTTTTTTCTGGTTTTCGCTTTGTTGTCTTGAAGCCTCTTCCGCTTCTGCCTGCTGCTGTTTTTGTTGTTCGGCTTGTGCTTGCTGCGCCATGGCATCAATATTTGATTGACTTTCTGCCCTGTTTTTTATCTCTTCGTTAATCAAACCTTTTTGTTCAAGTTCTTCGATACTTTGTTTATAAACCTTTATAACATGATGTTCTACTGCTTGAAGAAGTTGGTCTTGAGGAATATTTCTAAGAATAGCCTGTTTTGCTACTTCAAAAATTGTGAAGGCAATTTTTTGCATTATGCTATCCCAGTATTGGGGCAAAATTCCGGAATGGATAAGGTCAATGGATTTATGGAATGACCATTCAGCAATTATCTGTGTTATAAATACAGCCTGTTCCGCCGTTAGTTTAAGGCTTTCATCGTTGTATAAGGCTTCTCCTGCAAGAAGGGTAAAGTTTCCCAAAGTTTTTACAACATACTCTTTTTCTCTGTCTTCAAGTTCTTTTGGAACAAGCTCTTGTGCTTGTTCTGCCATTGATGTTGCAAATCCTTTATAATCAAATCCTTCTATTGCCATTTTTTATTCTAATTCTCAATCCAACTTTTAATTCTGTCTCCGGCTTCTACTTCATCAACGCCGTCAAATTCACGTTTAAGTTCACGCAAAGCTTCTCTTATTTCTGCACCGCTCGTAGGTATTGCCGCAGGTCTTTGCTGTTGCTCCAACAAACCTTGTTGGAGTTGTGATTGCTTTTGAATCATATCTGCCGCATTAACGCTTAAATCTTGAATTTGTTTTTCCTGCGCTTCATTGTGTGCGCGCAATCTGTTGATTTCATCCTCCTGTGCTTCTTTTGCGGATTTAATTTTCTGCGACAACATCCTGTGCCCGAAGAACAAGCCGAATGCAAGGAGTGCAATTGCAAGCCACCAAGGATTTCCGTGAGATGCTTTAATAGGTGCTTTTACGTTTTTGTCACCAGCCATAAACGGATCAAGTGAATCCGCAAATGCTATGGATACATTATCTGCCGATGCTTTAGGGCTTGCGGCGCGTGCAACAAGTTCTTTTAGTTCTTCAAGAGTTAATTCAACAGGAAGTGCATCTTTTTCCAATGTAACGGCAATTGATATTTCTTCAATCGTTCCGGGAGACATGTACTCGTTTGTTTGAACTTTTGTTACTCCATATTGTGTTTCTCTTGCAGTTCTTGAATAACTTCTGTTTTGAGAAGAGTCAGAACTGCCTGCCGGTAAACCGTTTGGTAAGTATACGCTTACGGCATTTGTATTTTTATTAACATCTGTTGTTTGGTCGCCCAAACCTTCCGAGAAAGTTTGTTCATTGACGGCTGCCTTTTTTTCAGGATCATAAGAAATTGTAAATCTTTCAACCGGAGCCTGTTTAAGGAATGTAGAAACCGTTGCCACATATTTACCGCTTCCGATTAAGCGATTTAATTGAGCCTGAACTTTTTCCTGCATGTATTTATCGTTTTGTTGCAACCTCTCAATCATTTCTGATTGTGCGTCGACGAGGCTGTTATATACATGTCCGTTTGTATCCGTAATTGATATATTAGATGCCGTTAAACCGGAGACACTTCCCAAAAGAAGGTTCGAAACGGCTTTAATTGTACTCATGTTTAATGTTTGACCGACCGCAACCGTAAGTTGAACCGTTGCTGTGACCGGTTTTTGGTTAGATTGGAACATAGATTGCTCAGGTATTGAAATAAATACCGCAGCATCTTCAATTCCGTCAATTCTTTTTATTAAACGGGAAAGTTCTCCGTTCATTGCTCGGACTAACCTTATTCTCTTATCTTCTTTTGTTGAAGTAAAATCACCTTTATCAAAAATTTCCAATCCCACATTTTGGTCATACAAACCGCTTTCAACAATAACCATAATGGCTCTGTCGCGTTGCTCCGTTGTACATTTTCTCATTCCGGGTGTGCAGTCGCCTTTTTTCAATCTTAAAACAGATTTTGTACCGTCAACCAGACGGGCTGCAACAATGTTATTTTTTGCAAGAAGAGCCTGAATTTCGAGGGCTTTTCCCATGTTGTCCGTAGTAAGCAGGTCAACATCTTCTTTCAGAGGTTCTCGGCTTACGTCAATACCGTCTTTATCTGCTTTGTTTGAGTTTGCTATTGTTCCGCATATAATAAATACGACAAGTAAAAATACAATACTGCCGATGATTGCAAATAACAATGTTTTATTTTCCAAAATTTGTTTAAAATCCATAATCCTGCCCTATTTTTTATTATACACGTCTTTTTTGTTTATGAAAAGTCTAAATTTGAATTTGCATAATTCTATCATACGCCTGTATGACCTTGCCGGTGGCTGTTGTTGCTATATTTACCGCAATTTCCGCTTTTGCCATCGCTGTCATTACGTCATGGATATCAACATTCTCTGAACCCATCATGACATCTTTCATAAGGTTGTCAGGAGCGTTCATTTGAGTATTCATATTTTCGACAAGACCTGACATAACACTTTGAAAGTCGGTTGTCGCCGGCTCTTCAACACGGCTCATTCTTGCGGAAGGTATATCTCCCCAACTGTCGAGTTTTGTGTGTTGAATTCTTGCTTCTAAATCATAGTGCGGATAAAATCCATTAAACATAGTTCACCTCTTTTATTTAATTTATCGGTTATTTTGGGTTGTTTTTTGAATATTTGCTCAAAAAAATCATCCGTTTACAGTATCTGTTTAATTATCATTAAAGAAAAGTCAAATACTGCCGATTGTTTTGTTATGAATTTACATGAAGAATGTTTATTGAAATATTTGTTAAATCCCTCGGATTTGTTTTTTGCGACTGAAACATTAAAAGCAAACAATCTTCTTATTGAAAATTTTTTGAAAAAGAGTGGCGCAAAGAGAGATTTTGTTGCAAAAAAACTTAATATTAATTATACTTATTCATAATAAAAGGGAGACTGTAGTTTGAAAAATATTGCAAAAACAAGATGGTTCGTTTTTGGAACATATTTATTGCTTGTTCTGACAACACTTTTGATATGTTTTATTCTTTTAAGGAATGATATAACATCAAAAAACGGTATAATTTCGTTCTTTAAAGTTGCGGAAAACAGAACTTTTGATTACAGACAAACAATACGCGTTGAACATAAAAAGCCTGTTCCGAGTCAGGATATAGTTATATTGGCAATTGATGATGCGAGTCTTGAAGTATTGTGGGATAAGTACGGAGAATGGCCAATCCCAAGAAATGTTTATGCTGATGTTATAAATTATCTTGAAAAGCAAAAGCCGCAGGCAATAATTTTTGATTTAATGTTCCTGAAGTCGATACGTTCTTCAAACTCTGATGAAGTATTTATTGAGGCAATGAATAAGTATCCTAATATATATACAGGTATAAATTTTGATAATGCTGACACTGATGTCAGAATACCTCCCGAATTGCCGGACAGAATTTCCGCAAATTTGAGAAATGAATCAAATATAGAATTTTCAGACGGTTACAAATTTAAAAATTGTCGTCCTATTATATCCGGACTTTTAAACGGTAAGGTAAAAATAGGTAGTACTAATGTTTTGAGAAGCAGCGACGGAGTATTGAGGTTTGTGTCACCGTTTTCTGTATACAAGGACAAATATTATCCGTATCTTGGCTTTAAAGCAGGTGCCGATTGTATTAATCCTAACAATGAAACTATGACAATAGACAAAAAAGGTGTAATCTTAATAGGTGATACAAAAGTATATTTGAACAAAGACGGTGAGGCAATTCTGAATTGGTACGGAGAAACCAAAACTCACACGCATATTCCTTTTTACCGTGTAATTAAAGAAATGAACGGAGAAAGTAATTATTCCGGGTTTGATTTTAAAAACAAAATTATATTAATCGGTACAACCGCACAATCCATGCACGACACAAAGAGTGTGCCGGTACAAATTAAAGACCAAATATATCCGGGTGTGGAAGTTCATGCAACATTTTTGAATAACATGCTGGATAACAATTTTATACATAAATCTGGATTTTTGATTAACACAATTATTTTTGTTGTGGTTATAGCGCTCGTCGGTGCTATTGCAATGCTATCCACGTCAACATTATTTGCATTTCTTTCCACAGCATTATTTATGATTGGTTATCTGTTCCTGTCTTATTATGTCATGGAACTCTACAATTTGTGGATACCGGTTGTAATTCCCATAATTGCGATTATTGCGGCATTTACACTTTCAATTATTGCAAAATATATTATGAAATCCCGTGATTTTGAGTATCAGTACAAACTTGCAACAATTGACGGTCTGACGGAATTATACAATCACAGATATTTTCAGGATACTTTAAGAAAGCAGATTGATATAGCGCGTCGTTATAATCAGCCGTTCTCATTAATAATTGCCGATATTGACTTCTTTAAGAAATTTAATGATACATACGGACACCAGGCAGGTGATGCTGTTTTAAGGCAAGTTGCACAAACACTGAAGAAGAATTCCCGTACAACAGATTATGTATGCAGATACGGTGGTGAAGAAATGAGCATAATCCTTCCGAATACAGGTGCGGAAGAAGCAATGATGCTTGCAACGAGAATCTGTAAAGCGGTTTCGGAAAAACCGTTCCATCTTACACCTGTCGATACGGCTGATGTTACAATAAGTCTGGGTGTTGCAACTTATCCCGATAATGCCCAAACACCTCAAGATATTATAGAGTGGGCGGACAAAGGACTTTATTATGCAAAAGAACACGGCAGAAATCAGGTCGGCAGATATTGATTGAGTTAAAAATGGGAAGTTGAAAGTGGATATTGTTAAGGTAATCGGTGCGGGACTTGCAGGGTCAGAGGCGGCTTTGCAGTTGGCAAAGCGCGGCATTAAAGTAAAATTGTATGAAATGCGACCGAATAAATCAACGGGTGCGCATGTTACGGGCGAATGTGCCGAATTTGTCTGCTCAAACAGTTTGGGTTCGGCTGATGTTACAAATGCAAGCGGACTTTTAAAGCGGGAAATGGAGATTCTTGGCGGTGAACTTATAAAAATTGCCAAAGATAACTCTGTACCTGCCGGAAATGCACTTGCCATTGCCAGAGAAGATTTTTCAAAAGCCGTTACGAAGCGGATAGAAGAAGACGAAAATATAGAAATTATCAGAGAGGAAGTAACCGGAATCCCTGACGGAAATGTCATCATTGCGTCCGGTCCTCTGACGAGTGATGCACTGTCCAAATCTATTCAAGAATTTACAGGGAATAATCATTTGAGTTTTTTTGACGCAATTGCACCGATTGTTGAAATTGATTCAATTGATTTTGATAAAGCATTTTGGGGTTCCCGTTACGATAAAGGAGAGGCTTCTTATATAATTGCCCCATGAATAAAGAAGAGTACGAGAAATTTTACGAGATACTTATAAATGCTCCCAGAATTGAAAATCATGAAGTTGATAAAAATACTAAATTTTTCGAATCTTGTCTTCCTGTTGAGGTTTTGGCATCAAGAGGAGTTGATACATTACGTTTCGGACCTATGAAGCCGGTCGGACTCGTTGATAAAAGGACGGGAGTTGAAAACTATGCCGTAGTCCAATTAAGGCAGGATAATTCGGCAAAGACTCTGTTTAATCTGGTCGGTTTCCAGACAAATCTAAAATGGGGCGCGCAGAAGGAACTTGTCCATTCAATCCCCGGGTTGGAGAATGCTGAAATTGTAAGATACGGTGTCATGCACAGAAACACTTTTATAAACAGTTCTGAAATATTAGAGCCGACATTTGAAGCAAGGAAAAGAAAAGGACTGTTTTTTGCAGGTCAGATTACCGGAACGGAAGGGTATACGGAATCTATTGCGGGCGGACTTCTTGCAGGGATAAATATGGCGCGGAGAGTTCAGGGACTTGAACCGCTTATTTACCCAAAGGAAACAATGCTGGGTGCGATTGCACATTATGTAACCGATAAGGCGCATCTGGAGCATATAAGCAAACGTGACGGTTCTTTGAGATATTTACCCCCGCAGCCTATAAATTCAAATTGGGCGATAGTTGCACCAATGGAAATGCCCAAAAAAGACAGGAAAAATAAAAAGGTTAAAACAGAACTTTTGTCGAATCGCGCAATCGAAATTATGACACAGTTTTTGACCAAATTATAATTTACTTTGTAACAAAATGTAAACAAAGTGTTAACAAAAAAAGCAATTTTTATACTCCAAAAAACTTTATTAAGGTAAGGGAAATTATTACACGAGAAAAAGGAGTATATTATGGAATTCGAAATTAAGAACATTATGCATGACAAACTTAGAGATTATGCAAATGAGTACGACAGAAATGATGAAGGAAAAGCAGGAGTCTTGGAAAAAGAAGAATTTAGTCTTTTTGCTGAAGACGACCGTGTTAAAAACCTTATTGCAACAGAACAAAATGCAGCATCAGTATTTGGAGAAATTAAAACAGCGATAGTTGGGGATGAAATTACTATTGGTCAAACTCAAAATAATGAAGTAACTGCTCAAACAGCAGCAGAAGAAGAAACTGTTGAAGAAGAAATTGCACCGGTTCAACTCAGTGATGAACAAAGAAAAAATGTAGAGAAAACATTTGAAGCAAAAGTAAAAGAATTGGCAAAGGCAGGAAAAGATGAAGAAGGTCTTGTTGAAGGACTTGAAAAAGCATTTGCAGTAAGATATACCGCTCAAGAAGCAAACGGTAAACACCTAATAGGTGATATTAAGCGTGACGCAGACGGCAATCCGATTATTAAACCTCAGTACAGAGAATATTTCGCAAAACTTTCTGATGTATATCAAAAGGTTCAGACAGAAGGATATAAGGCTGCTAAAAAATCTATGGATGATAAATTCAGCAAAAAATTAGCAGAAAGCCTTAACAGAATTATTGAAGAGCAGAAAGTAACTGATGCATACAACAATCGCAAGGCAATTCTTGATACAAAAATCAATGATGAAAAGATGGATTTCAAAGATGCATATAAGGCAGCAAAAAAAGAAATCAAACAGGATGAAAATTATACAAAAGCAGATAAGAAGGCAATCAAGAGATTGAAAACAAGAGCACAGGGAATGGCTTTTGATAAGGCTCAGACAATTCTTACGAATGAAGAAACTCGTCCGGAAGGCGAATCATATAGAGCATTTAAAAAAGAAATGAAATCATATTCTGATGACAAGTTCTTCAGAAAAGCAGTTAAGGACTTAAAAGTTCATGAAAAAGTTCTTGCAAGACATAATAAAGTAGATCACTTTGTGGCAAGCACAATTGATGAAGAAGGCAATTCGACATTTACAGAAGCAGATATGAAGAACGGTCTCAGAAAACGCGCACTGTTTGGTCTTGTAAAAACAGGCGGCGGTCAGAAATTAACTGACAAATTGGAAACATTCAGAGATAAGAATGGAAACTATAACATTTCGGCACTTGCTGATTTGGTAATGAAAAG
>JAFXYU010000072.1 GCA_017541565.1 bacterium
GTAGAAAAAGCCATGGCATAGCGGAAAAGAACAATAAAACGTACTTTTTCCGGAGAAAAAGTACCAAAAAGACTTTTCATAAATGGTCGGCTCGCAAATGTAAATTTACTTAGATTTTTTAAAAACAACAAGCGAGCTTCGAAGTGAAAATTCAAGTTAAAAATAGGGGCTGACTTCGTCAGCCCCTATTCTTTTTTTTAGGTCTTTTTAGCGCAATTGTTAACTTTTGTAAATCTTTTTGCAGAAATTGAAATTCAAAAAAAATAAAAAACTTTATATATGTATACGAGATATTATGAATCTGAAAGGAGTAAATCATGTCAGATGACAAAATAGCAGCAATAGGAGATAAATCAGAAAGACGTAACGGTAATATCGGAATTTCATTCGGACAGCCATCCTCCTTGCTGAATAGAACAGAGATTCCAAAAGATGCAATTGATATTATTAACGGTGCAAATACTCCAAATAAAAGAGTCAATCTTACTAATAACATATTTAGTTGCTCTACGCAATGGTAAACGAATAATACAACAAAAAGGCGGGCAAATTGCCCGCCTTTTTGTTGTATTACTTTCTCCCTTATTTTTATTAAACAACTTCTTTAAATACTAAAGTACAGTTGTGTCCGCCAAATCCGAAAGAGTTTGAAAGTGCTGCGTGTACTTTCTTTTCTCTCGCTTTATGCGGAACATAGTCGAGGTTTGCAACATGTTCATCCTGATTATCAAGATTAATCGTCGGAGGAACAATACCATCCGTAATAACCTTTGCACAAACAATAGCCTCAACAGCACCAGTTGCACCAAGCATGTGACCGTGCATACTCTTTGTTGAACTTACCAACAAATTCGGATTCTTTTCCTTGTCGCCAAAGATTTGCGCAATCGCTTGAGATTCGGCGATATCACCCAAACCGGTACTTGTTCCATGCGGATTAATATAGTCAATTTCTTCAGGCTTCATGCCTGCATCTTTAAGCGCATTTTCCATAGACTTTAATGCACCCTTACCTTCTGGGTCAGGAGCAACAATATCGTGAGCGTCAGCAGTTTGACCATAGCCGACAATCTCAGCATAAATCTTAGCACCGCGCTTTTTAGCGTGTTCATATTCTTCTAAAACAACAACACCAGCACCTTCACCCATTACAAAACCGTCACGATCTTTGTCATAAGGTCTTGATGCCTTTTCAGGTTCGTCATTTCTCTTTGATAATGCGCGGCATGCGGTAAACGCACCCACACCCAAAGTTGTAATAGTTGCTTCACAACCGCCTGCAACAACAACATCAGCATCACCCCACTGAATGCTTCTGAATGCATCACCGATTGAATGAGTACCTGTTGCACAAGCAGAACATACAACCTTATTTAAACCTTTATAGCCGTGTTTTATAGAAATTCTTCCTGATGCAATATCAACAATCAGCATGGGAACAGTGAACGGTGAACCCTTAGTCGGACCAAAATTCATCATCTTGAGGTGATTCTGTTCAAATGTCTTAAAACCGCCGGCTGCTGAACTCACGATAACACCTATTCTATACGGATCAATGTCCGCTTCATCAATACCCGAATCGGCAATTGCTTCATCTGCCGCAACCATTGCAAACTGAGTAAATCTGTCCATTCTTTTTGCTTCCTTTGGATCCAAATAATCCTCAGGATTAAAATCTTTTGCTTTAATTTCTGCCGCTATCGTAACTGCGTGTCCTTCCGTCGGAATTGCTTCAAATGTTGAAACACCGCTTTTGCCGGATTTCATGGATTCCCAAAAACTTTTCACATTAACTCCGCACGGAGTAACAGCCCCCATGCCGGTAATTACTACTCTTCTTTTTTCTGTCATATTTATATTTCCTCGTAAAATTTGTACTTAAAGTAAAAAAGCGGGCAAAGTAAAACTCCACCCGCTCATTAAACTATTATGCTCGTAAAATCAATTATGAGTGAGCTTCAATGTAGTTAACCGCATCTTGAACAGTTTGAATTTTTTCTGCTTCTTCATCAGGAATTTCGCAACCGAATTCTTCTTCAAAAGCCATAACTAATTCAACTGTATCCAAAGAATCAGCACCCAAGTCGCCTGTAAAACTAGCTTCCGGAGTAACTAATGCTTCATCGCAGCTCAATTGATCTACTACAACTTTTTTTACTTTGTCTAATGTACTCATGTTTTCTATCCTCTTATTATTGTGTTCTACACTTTTCAACTTAAATTATACTTGTTCAAGATAATATTGCAATAAAGTTAAGAAATTGTTACAGTTCTTTAAATAATCAAACCGCCTGATACTTCAATTGCCTGACCAGTTACATAGTCAGTATCAAGAGCAAGGAATTTAACAACTTTCGCAATATCTTCAGGTGTTCCGAGTCTTCTCATCGGAATAAGTTTCATGTATTCTTCGGTATTACCCAAATCTGCTGTCATAGCGGTTTGAATAAATCCCGGACAAACTGCGTTAACACGAATGTTTCTTGAACCGAATTCCTTTGCAAGAGTTTTGGTTAAACCAATCAAACCTGCTTTTGAAGCGGAATAATTTGCCTGACCTGCGTTACCATGAAGACCGACAACTGATGACATATTAATAACCGAACCTTGACGAGCCTTCATCATGTGCTTAATTACTGCGTGAGTTACATAATATGCGCTTCCCAAATTAATTTTGATGACTCTTTCCCACTGTTCAGCATCCATTCTTATGAAAAGACCGTCTTTCGTGATACCTGCGTTATTCAAGAGAACATCAATTTTACCGTGTTCTGCAATCATTTTTTCAACGGCTTCTTGTACTTGAGCATCATTTGATACATCAAACTGGTAGAACCAAGCATTTGCACCCAATGCCTTGATTTCATCAATTGCGGGCTGTGCTTTTTCCGGATCACAAATATCGTTAATTATAATATCACATCCGTTGACAGCAAGTTCTTTTGCGCAACTGAAACCTATACCGCGAGAACCGCCTGTAATTAAAGCAATTTTTCTTTCACTCATTAATCTTTCTCCTTATTTTAATGTTGGTTTGTAAATCCAACCTACTTTTTCATTTCTATCCCAAACGGAATTATAACATAAAAATATATTTATTTTTTTTGTTTTTTAATCAACTTACACGCACCATAGTATTCGTAAGAAGTCAAAAGGTATTCAACTTTTGTTCCCGTAACTCTGTATGCACCGACACCATAAGTACTGACTTCTTTATCCCGTTTTATTGCTTCTTCTCTCAGAGCAACAGTTAATTCCTTTATTTGGTTGTCATTAAAATAGCATTCTTTATGGTCATTCCACTCGTTTTTATTGATTTTAAGCCACGGATTATATTGTGATTTGTAGTGGCATGCCCTCATTCTTTCATCACGCCCTATGATTATATATTTATGTGTTCCGTACCAATCAACAAACTCAGATGGTTTACAATCTTCAAGATTTTGAATAAATACAGGGTCAAACTCAGGCGGAATAAAATACCTGCGATATTTGTTATACCCCGTTCCGCCAAAAGCAAAAACAGCAGTCGCTGAAAGTATTAGAATAAGAATCAAAAAAACTTTTTTCATACTATCTTTTCTTAATTAATTTTACAATACAATCCCTTAAATCTTCAAACGGATACAACATTTTTCTGTACCACGGATCACCCCATCGCATAAATTGCTTATGTATATTCTCAATAGGCTCCGTATATCTGCCCATCCTTATATAATGGTCACTTGATGTGTGTCCAAAAGTATTATAATTACTTCCGTCTATTCTCTGTACTTTCATTATACTTCTGCCATTTGTTCCTTTAATGCCGCAACAGTTGTATCAAGCGAAGTCTTATCATAAACATTATAAACTGCTGCCTCCGGTGCAATTTTTTTATTCAGACCTGAAAGAACTTTCCCGGGACCGATTTCAATAAATGTATCCACACCTTCTTCTATCATTTTTTGGATGGTTTGCGTCCAGTGTACGGATGAATATATCTGTTTCGGCATCTTTAATCTGAAATCTTCAGCATTTGTTGTCAAAAAAGCATCAACGTTTGTAATAACAGGAATTGAAGAATCATTTAACTCAGCATCCTGAATAAATTCTTCAAAGATTGCTCCCGCTTCCTGCATAAATTTTGAATGAAATGCTCCTGAAACCGCAAGCGGAACAACCCGCCTTACACCGTTTGCAAGCATATAATCACCCGCTGTTTTTACGGCGTTCTCATCGCCTGTTA
>JAFXYU010000073.1 GCA_017541565.1 bacterium
ATTCGCATAATAAGAGGAATATAGTAAATGGTTTTTTATTGTGCGGTCGAAGATATTGAAACACAACTCTCTACTCCTATCCTTATACAGCTCTCTTCTGATGATGAGGGACAAGATGCTATCGACCGTACTGTTGTGGATGAAGCTATCCTATACTCATCTACCCTCATCGATGGGTACTTGAGGGGAAGATATAATCTGCCTCTCAATACCCATTTTCCTTTACTTAGAATCCTCTGTATTGATTTAAGCATTTACAGGCTTTATTCCCGAAGAATGTTTCACGAAATGCCGGAAGTAATTGCAGAAGCATATAAAAATGCCATTGCAACTCTAAGGGATATTCAAAAAGGAATAATATCTCTACAAGCAGAGAGCATCGATACTCAGGAAACTGCAAGTTTTAATCCTGACGAATATCGCACAAACAAAGATATATTAGACAGGCTGTTCGGGAAACAAAGATTAAGTGAATATTAGAACTATTGAAAACTCTATAATTGAAAACCTGAAAACAAACTTTCCCGAAGTCCTCGTTTTAGGATTTCCCGACAAGCCATCTGAATTCAGACTGCTCCATCCGACAGGAGCTTTACTCGTTCATTATCAAGGCAGTAATTATACCAACACACAAGCCTTAAGTTATATCTCGCAAGAGAATAAAAAAGAATTCTCAATTACAGTTATTACAAGAAATCTTCGTGCTAATAACGGAGCTTATGAACTGATTGATAAAGTGAAATCCACCTTAAGCGGTTTCAAAATTGATGAGTGTACATCACTCCTACCAACAAAAGATTATTTTATATCCGAAAATGCCGGTATTTGGCAATACGGAATAAACTTTACCCTAATAACTCAAAACATACAAGCAATATAATTTGGAGGATTTATATGCCAGCATCCTTTTTACATGGTGTTGAGACTGTTGAAATCACCAAAGGAGCAAGAACAATTCAAACAGTAAAAACTGCTGTCGTAGGAATTGTTGGAACTGCACCGATTAGTGATGTAGAAGCAGCAAATCGAACAATTAACACACCAACTCTTATTCTAAATGAAACCGAAGCTGTTAAATACTTCGGGAAACATAAAAACGGATTTACAATCCCTCAAGCTCTTCAAGCAATTTTCGACCAAGGAGCAGGGATAGCAATTGTAATTAATGTTTTTGATCCCGCAAAACACGAGTCCGTTTCTGATGTCAAAGTCTCTGACATTATCGGTTCTGTTGATGCTACAACAGGCAAAAGAACAGGCATGAAAGCATTTGAAGAATGTTACTCATTATTCGGTTATTATCCGAAAACAATTATTGCTCCTGTTTACTGCGAAGAAGCGACTGTCGTTACAGAGATGAACACCATCTGCAACAAAATTCGTGCAATTGGAATCGTTGATGCACCAGTCGGTGCAACTGTTCAAGATGTAATAACAGGTCGTGGGCCGCAAGGAACAATTAATTTTAATACATCTTCAGAACGCATTATTTTATGCTATCCGCACCTGAAAGTATATGATGCCGAATCTGATTCTATCAAACTGCAACCTTACTCTCAAAGACTTGCCGGAGTAATCGCAGCAAAAGATGTCGACAGAGGTTATCATTGGTCACCATCTAATACTGAAATTCAAGGAATTGTCGGTACGGAAAGACAATTAACTTCTATGATAAACGATCCCTCATCTGAAGTTAACACTCTGAACGAAGCCGGAATTGTAACTGTTTTTAATTCCTACGGCTCAGGTTTTAGAACTTGGGGAAACCGTTCGGCAGCCTACCCGTCATCAACTCATCCGACTAATTTTATAAACGTAAGAAGAACGGCAGATATTCTTCACGAATCTGTTGAATATTCAATGTTACAATTCCTCGATTACCCGATAGATGACGGCTTAATCGATTCTATTTGTGAAACTGTAAATCAGTTTATTCGTTCACTTATAGGTCGTGGTGCATTAATTGACGGCAAATGTAGTTATAACGAAGATAAAAACTCAGCGACTGAAATCGCAAACGGACATTTGCTTTTTGATATTGAATTTATGCCTCCGACTCCGGCTGAAAGAATAACTTTTGAATCATACATAGATATCGAATTACTGAAGTCTTTGGGAGCATCTTAATGTACGCAATAATCAATGAACTTGAACAATTGGAAGTCAGAACAGAATCAACTGATGCTTGTTACACCTGCAAAAACATAAACAAATGTCCGCTGTTACAAGCTATCAGTAAAGAATACGTTATTATGCATTACTCCGACATCGAAGTCAAAGAGTGTGCCTTGTTTAAAAAATAAAAAAAGGAATTTACCCCTATGTCTAACAAAATCGAAATAAACAAATTAACCAACGCAAACATTTACATGAACGGCAACAATTTACTCGGTCGTGCAGAAGAAGTTGACCTCCCACAAATCAAGCATAAAATGGCTGAACATAAAGCACTTGGTATGGTTGGCTCGGCAGAGTTTTTTGCCGGCATTGATAAACTTGAATGCAAAATCAAATGGAATGCTCTTTACCCGAATGTGTTAAAGGCTTGTGCATCACCATTTAGCTCAGTAATGATTCAAGTCAGAGCATCTTTGGAAACCTACAACGGAACAGGAAGAACAGAGGAAGTTCCTGCTGTCGCTTTCCTTACCGGCACGTTTAAAGAATTCCCGATGGGTAATATAAAACCACAGGATAATGCTGAATATGAAACACAAATGTCCGTTACTTATGCAAAATTAGTCGTTAACAGACAGGACATTTTTGAAATTGATGTACTGCAAAATATTTACAAAGTCGGTGGCATTGATATGTTAGCAAACTTTAAGCGAAATATAGGTGCATAATGGAAAACCCCGTTTTAAAACAAAAAAATCTCAAAAGAAAAATTACTGATGAGATTGCTACTCGTAAACGTGCTTTGAATTTTTATACCCTTGCCAATATTCTTCCCGATCCTGATATCGTCTTGAAGAAGCAAGGAAAAGACATCACAATTTACAAAGAGTTACTTTGTGATTCGCACGTTTTTGCTTGCATACAGTCTCGCAAATCAGGTGTTTTATCTCTTGAATGGGACATTAACAGAGGACTTGATAAGGACGAAAACGCTGAAGAAATAGAAAAATTACTCAAAAAATTAGATATTCATAAATTAATATCTGATATTTTGGATGCCACTTCATTTGGCTTTCAGCCTCTTGAGATTATGTGGAAGCGAGATAAAAGCGGACACGTTTTACCTGAAAGAGTTGTTGCAAAACCTCCTGAATGGTTTTGTTTTGATGATGATAATAATCTCAAATTCAGAACTAAAGAGAATTATTATGGAGAATTACTGCCGGATAAAAAGTTTTTATTAGTGCAGAATAATCCGACATATAACAATCCGTATGGCGAACGCACACTCTCACGTGTTTTTTGGAATGTAACTTTCAAAAAAGGTGGGATGAAGTTTTGGGTAATATTTACCGAAAAATACGGAATGCCGCACCTTATAGGAAAACATCCGAGAGGAGCAACAAAAGCTGAGACGGATTCTCTTGCAGATATGTTGGAAGAGATGGTTCAGGATGCTATTGCCGTTATTCCTGACGATTCTTCCGTTGAGATTAAAGAAGCAAGTAAATCATCATCAGCCGAGATTTATGAAAAATTAATCGATAAAATGAATTCAGAAATATCAAAAGCTATTCTCGGACAAACTTTAACAACTGAAGTCGGTGCAACAGGAAGTTACGCAGCAGCAAACACCCACATGCAAGTCCGTCAGGACATTATTGATTCAGATAAAAAACTTGTTGAATCAGCAATTAATCAACTTATAACTTGGATTTATGAAATAAACTTTCCAAATTCAGAGATTCCTGTTTTTGAATTGTATGCACCTGAAGATGTGGATTTGACTCTTGCACAAAGAGATAAAATACTTTCGGATACCGGGGTTAAATTTACAAAGGAATATTTTATAAAAGCATACGGATTGGAGGAAGAAGATTTTGATATTAGAGAAGATATTATCCCTCCTCAAGTCCCTAATTTTAAAGAATTCAAAGAGCAAGAAGAAACAGCTCCGCTTGGTCAACAACAGCTTGAAGATTTGTTTAAATTCCTCTCGGAAAACGAATTAACAAACCAAGCACAAAAGATGCTTTCGCCTTTAATCAGCTTAATTGAAAACTGCGACAGTTTTGAGGAAGCATACGAACTGCTGACGGATAAGAATTTAAAAAGTAAAAAGTTTGAGGAATCACTTCAAAAGGCTCTGTTCTTAAGTGAACTGCAAGGGAGGAGTGACGGACTCAATGGGTAAACAACTGACTTTTTTTGATATATTTTCAGGCATCGGTGGTTTTAGAATCGGACTTGAACGTGCCGGTTTTAAAAGCATCGGATACTGTGATAATTACAAACAGGCTAATATGCTTTATAAAGCATATTTTAAAAATGAAGAGGAGTTATTTTTTGAAGATGTCACAGAAATCAACACCGCAGACCTCCCCGACTTCGATATCCTATGTGCAGGATTTCCTTGTCAATCTTTTAGCATTGCAGGAAAAAGACGTGGATTTGAAGACACAAGAGGCACAATGTTTTTTGAAGTCGCACGGATTCTCAAAGACAAAAAACCCAAATATTTTATTCTCGAAAACGTTAAAGGCTTACTTAATCATGACGGAGGAAGAACTTTCCAAACAATACTTAAAATTCTCTCCGACCTTGGGTATAAAACTCAATGGCAGCTACTTAATTCTAAGTTCTTCGGTGTTCCTCAAAACAGGGAACGTGTCTACATTGTTGGATGTTATGGAGACGAATGTATCGGAAAAATATTTCCTATCGCCGGAGCAGACTCAAAAAATCCTAGCACAGGTCAAAAAGAAAGTATAGTTTATTGGAAAAACAGCAAAGAAAAATGGGTTGATGAACAAAAATCAGAAGTCGGAACTTTACGCACACAGAGTGACTTATGCCGTCAGCCGTTATTAAAACAGCTTGATGAAACCAAAGGTAAAGGACAAGCACATCGTATTTATGATCCGTCAGGAATAGGTTCGTGCTTAACTGCAAATGGCGGAGGTCAAGGTGGTAAAGCCGGACTTTATTATGTAAAAAACGGAACTAAAAAAGGATATGACGAAGCTCATGCCGGTGACGGCATCAGCCTTGCTTACCCATACTCAAAGTTACGCAGAGGCAGAGTTGGTAAAGGCTGTTCGCAAACTCTTGATACATCCTGCAACATGGGAACGATAGACAATTATAGAATCAGAAGATTAACACCGCTTGAATGTTTCCGTCTACAAGGCTTTCCTGATGAGATGTACAATGTCGGTAAAAAACTAAAACTTACTGACAGTCATTTATACAAAATGGCAGGAAATGCCGTTACTGTTAATGTCATTGAAGCTGTCGCACGAAAACTTGCGGAGGCTATCAATGATTCAACTTAAAACTTTATTTAAACTTGCTCCGGCACTTGCTATTAAATACTTCAAAAACAAAAAGAATCAGCTTTCTTGGGATTGGTTTGAAGTGTGGCAAGATGCACATAAAAAATCGTTTACAGTCGCAAAAGTAATGCGTGAAAGCATTTTAAATGATATTCGTTCCTCCTTGGAAAAAGCACTCTCGGAGGGTAAAACTTTCCGAGAGTTTTCTAAAGAATTAAAACCAACCTTACAAAAGAAAGGTTGGTGGGGAGAACAAATAGTCGTTGATTCAAAAGGTACAGCCGAAAAGGTTCAGATGGGTTCAATGTATCGTTTAAAAACCATCTACCGAGTAAATATGCAAACTGCATACCAAACAGGAAGATATAAAACGCAAATCGATAACGCAGACAACCGACCATATTGGGAATATGTTGCCGTTATGGATTCCTCAACAAGACCTGAACACGCAATGCTTAACGGACTTGTTTTCAGATATGACGATCCCTTTTGGAAGAGCTTCTACCCACCGAATGGTTGGAATTGCCGATGCCGAGTAAACGCACTCTCTGATTACAAAATGAAAAAGAAAAATATAACTGCAAACTCTTCAGAGGGTACTTTGTCCGAAGATATGGCACTTATTTCTAAAAAATCAGGAGAGTACGCACCAGTCACAGTTTATACGGATCCTTTAACCGGCAAAAGAATTGCACCCGATGTTGGATGGTCTCATAACCCTGCAAGCGGTCTCGTTGATTAAACCGAGTTTAAACAGTATTTAAATAGCATTTAAAAGGAGTTTAAAATGACAATTGATAGAAAATGTTTGATTAATTGGGTGGGCGGAAAAAGATTACTCCGCAAAACAATAGCACCTTTAATCCCGACAGATATTCAATCATATATCGAGCCGTTTGGCGGTGGCGGTTGGGTTCTGTTTTACAAAGATAAATGGGCGGATTTAGAAATATACAATGACTTGGACAGTCGGCTTGTAAATCTCTTCCGCATTGTAAAATACCATCCTAATGCATTTATTGAAGAATATCGCCTCCTGTTGGGCTCACGTGAGATGTTTTTCGAGTTTTTAAATGCGACTCCCGTTACTGATATTCAAAAAGCTGTCCAATTCTATTATTTAATAACACGTTCATTCGGTGGTCGTGGAGATACATTCGGCACAGTAAAGAAAACTTCCGGCGGAGCTAGTAAATCTCAAAAGAATGTGCCTCTTAAAATAACTGCAATACATGAAAGGCTTGATAAAGTTCTTGTTGAGAACAGAGATTTTGAAAAATTAATCAAACAATATGACCACGAGGGAGCATTTTTCTATTGTGATCCTCCGTACTCAAAAGGCTGCGGATATGAAGTCACATCAACAAAGGATTTTGAACACGAAAGATTAAGAAACGTGCTTGGTAAAATCAAAGGCAGATTTTTACTCTCTTATGATGACTCTCCCAAAATTCGTGAGCTATACAAAGGTTTTGAAATGATAGAAGTCGAACGATTAAACGGAATCAACAATAGAGAGGGAAC
>JAFXYU010000074.1 GCA_017541565.1 bacterium
AAATATGAGTTGTAATATGCCCATTGTATGTATATGTCTCATTTTGCCCGATAGAAATTCTTGTAAGATTTAAATAAGTTACATATCCTATTGAATTTGTACATGCTACATCTGAAAAGCACTCTACACCAACTGCGAGTGTGTTTTGAATATAAAAATCACCGATATTTGTTGCAGAATAATGATTTGGATTTGTTGCATCTTCGGTTAAAGTTTCAATGCTTCCGAATGCAATATAATTTGTTGAAGTATCAACGGCAACAATAGTGCCTTTCGGAATTGTAAGTTCCGTATCAGCATAAACAATTCCGTCTCTTTCAAATTGATAATTCAATGCGGTATAGAAAACGCCAAGACCTGTGGCTGTATATTTTTCAACTTTTACAGTTTCGCAAGATAATAAATCAGGATTTCCTTTTACATCTAACCGGCATGAGTTCAGACAAAACGGTGTTAATATGCTTTTTGTATCAATTTTAGGTAAAAATGGAAGAGGAATTTTATTATTAATATCAAGTGGTGCATAACCTAAAGGCTGACCTTTTTCTTCTAATTTTTGATACTCATTTTCAATATCAGTTAAGGTTTCGGTCAATTCATCTCTTGTAACTAATTGAATATTTGGATTAATAACAAGCTCTGCAAGTTCTGAATTTGAAAGTTCAAGTTCAATTCTTATAGTCAATTGCTTAACTGTTCCGCTTTCAGGATCTTGTTTTGTTGTTTCAGGGAATTTTGTTATTACAAGTAGATTATTATCCGAGTCAAAAACACCTGCTTCTCTTACCGTAAATCCTCCAACGTTTGCAGGTACGGTTGTTATACAATAAAATTTATTATCCGACCACTCGCATCTTTCAATTAAACCTCGCCACACTTCATTACGCAGAGCGGTTTGATTCGTTTGAGGTGTATAATAATTGCCGTTACTATCGCCAAGTGCAATTTCATAAACATCAAACGGAACACCGTCTCTTATACTTTCTAATTGTTTTGTCGCACCAATATCGGTGACTAATGAATAAAATTCGTTACTCATTTATGTGCCTCTTGAATTTACTGTTATTGTTTCTTCTTCGACCAATGCAGAATATGCATACATTTTAGATTTGGATGACAGATGGAACTGTATTTCCTCAAGCCAAGACCTTTCATTTTTATATTCATTTATCAGAGCAATTAACTTATTTTCGGTTTCTTCATTAATTGATCTGTTAAAAATCTGTAAAATAACTTTGAAATAATATGGCTGTCCGCCGTAATTAAACCATTCCTCAACATTACCTACTATATTCAGGGTTTTAAATATCTCTTCAATAGCAAACTTTGTACCTTTATAGCGGTGCATTTTTATTGATGATTTGATTAGATTTCTTTTTTCAGTATCACTTAATGCCTGAATCCAACCTTCATTCCCTGTAATGTGATATTGTTCAGCCAAATGTGGCAGAGCATCAGCCGGAACATTGTCGATTATAGAAATTAAAATACATTCCAAATCTAAATTCTTGAATCGTTCCTCACAAATCTCATCAAAAATCTTTAAATTAATGTCATTTATTTGTGCAAGAGACTTACTCATTAGCATAACCTCCGACTGTTATTTCAAAATTAGTTAAATTTGCCCATTCGTTTTCCTGAAGTTCTATATCATCAGGCACATCAATTACAACTTTAAAGACACCGTAAACGCTGTTTAAAATAGAAATAATCTGCGTTTTAATAACACTTTTTCCGAGTTTTGCAGAAAGTTGATTTTTATATTCTGCTAACTTTGCATTTATCGTTGTCAAAACGCTCGTTTCATCAGCATCTTTGTATAAATAAATTGTTGCCCTTATATTAAAATCGTGTTTTACAGGGGATAAAACTTGGACATAATCTGTTAAAGGTCTTATTTTATCGTCAGATAAATAATTTAATACAATATCCAAAACATCTTGTGTTGGGTTTCCATCTTCAGTTAAAGGATAAATATTAACCACGCCCGGAGACGGAGAAGTTATTGCAACATCTATTATTGATTGATGTGCAGATAGTGTGTGATAACGATATGCCCCACGACTTCCTGCATTTGAGAATTTTTCAGGAGCCTGCCTTATTCGTTCACGCAGACTTTCTGCATCTTCATCATCTGCACCGCCGGATGATACGGTTACATTCTCGGCATTTGATATG
>JAFXYU010000075.1 GCA_017541565.1 bacterium
TGCTATGTTGATGATTTAGTCGATGTTATTGTAAAAATGATGGCATCTGAGGATGACTTCTTAGGGCCTGTTAATACCGGAAACCCCGGAGAGTTTACGATTAAAGAACTTGCAGAACTTGTGTTAGAGAAAGTTAACAGGAATTTAAAAGTTGTATACAAGCCGCTACCTGCAGATGATCCGACTCAAAGAAGGCCGGATATAACTCTTGCGAAAACAAAACTCGGCTGGGAACCTAAAATTAAACTCAGCGAAGGTTTGGATAAGACAATAGAATATTTTAGAAAAAAGTTATCTTCTGACTGTTGATTTCGGGTCAAGAATATCTCTTATTGCGTCACCCAGCAGGTTGAATGATAATACTGCAATAAAAATTAATCCCCCTGGTGCAAGAAGCCAAGGACGGTAGAGTATATTTGTAAATTCTTGTGCTTCTTTAAGCATATTTCCCCAACTTGCGTCAGGTTGTTGGATGCCGAGTCCGAGAAAACTCAATCCTGATTCTGCCAAAATGTAAGAAGGAACACTTAACGTCATAGCAATAATTACATAACTTGTGGTCTGAGGAAGTATGTGCTTGAGTATAATTCTCATTTTTGATGCACCCAAAGTTCGCTCTGCCTGAACGAAGTCTTCTTCTTTTATTGACAAAACCATTCCTCTGACTACACGAGCAAAACCTGCCCAGCCAATGAGTGCTAATATTACCACTATCAGGGCAAATCTCTGAACGCTTGTCATTCCGCTCGGAAGAATTGCGGCAAGTATGATTAAAAGATAAAAACTCGGAATTGCCATTACTGCTTCCGCGAATCTCATCATAAGAGTATCAATTATTCCGCCCAAGTATCCTGATATTCCCCCGTATAAAAGTCCAATCGGGAAAACGATAAGCAGCGACAAAAAGCCTACGGTCATCGATATTCTTCCGCCAAACAGTAGTCTTGAAAAAACATCGCGTCCGTTTATGTCTGTTCCCAAAAGATGAAATTCTCCGCCCTGACGAACTCCGAACAAATGCCTGTGAGTCGGGATAATTCCCAAAAATTTGTACCTTTCACCCTTTGGCAAAATTTTTATAAAGTATTTTTGGCTTCTGTCTTGTTTATAAACAGTTTGCATCAAATCAGGGTCGTATTGTCTTTTGTAGTTATAAGTATATGGTAATGATAATTTTCCTTCTTCATTAATTGTGTATATTTTAGATGGCGGTACATAAGATAAATCCCTGTTTGAATAGGTATTTGAATACGGTGCAATAAAATCCGCAAAAAGTATTAATGCGTACAAAACGGTAAGCACAATAAATGCAATTTTAGCGAACTTATCCAGAAATATTTTTCTAATTATTTCCATTTTTTGCACCTCCGCTTATTCTGCCGTCCACTCCTCCGCGTATTCTAGGGTCGGTTATCATAAGGAGAATATCTGCAATCAGGTTTCCTAAAATCAGCATAATTGTACCCATCATCAATGATGCCATAACGAGATTTATATCGGATTTCATAACCGCTTCAAGTATAAGCCTTCCAAGTCCCGGATATTGAAAAACGTATTCGGTTAAAGCCGCACCGCTCAGAAGTCCAGCAAATTCAAATCCCAAAAGCGTTATCATAGGATTGATTGCATTCCTGAGGGCGTGTTTAAAAATTACTTTAAATTCACTTAATCCTTTTGCTCTGGCGAATTTTATATAATCACTGTCCAGAACTTCAAGCATATTTGCTCTCATTTGTCTTTGGAGTCCGGATAGTGATATTGTAAACAGAACTATAACAGGAAGTATAAGATGCTTTGCCAAATCTAATAACTTACTCCCGAAACTCATTTCGTTAAAGTTGTAACTTGTGAGTCCTCCGACTGGAAACCACCCTGTTTTTACCGCAAACATTAACATCAATATTGCAAAAAAGAATGACGGAATTGCCATTCCGATACTTGAAATCACCGTAAGGATTCTGTCCCATGCCGTTTCTTTTTTTATGGCTGCAAAAATTCCCAAAGGAATCCCTACAATCCAAGTCATAAAAATTACAATTATCGTTAAGAGCAGTGTATTAGGGATTCTTTCTTTTAGTTTTGTTGAAACTTTTTCTCCTGCGGAAGTATACCCCAAATCCCCCTTAACAAATGATTTTGCCCAATATACATATTGTATGTATATTGGTTTATCCAAACGAAGTCTTTTGACTTCTTTATCCAGCGTTTCCTGTGAAATAGAAGGGTTAAGCCTCAATTCTGCCAGCGGGTCAATCGGCGCAAGGCGGATTATAAAGAAACTTATAACCGATACGATTATAAGTAGCGGAATTGTTTGAAGTATTCGTTTTGATATGTATTTTAAAAATTCCATTCTATTTCCTTATATATATTTCATCCAAATTGTACAATAGTCCGCTAAGCGGAGTCGGGAAAATGTTGCCGAATTTTTTGCGAATCGCGGTTATCCTTATTGGTGAGTACAGATAAATTATCGGATTTTCCTCCGCTATAATTTCCTGATACCTGTCATAAATAGGTTTTCTCTCTTCAAAAGTTAATTTTAAAGCGCCTTGTTCAAAGATTTCATCTAACTCCTTTTCCCAAGTTAGTCTGTCATCATTATAAACTGTGTAATTTGCTTGTTCATTTCCATTTGTTCTACGCATATTAAATAAGTGTAACGGTCCCATTGAATTCCAAACATTTATACCGTCATGAGGTTCAAACGGACTACCTGTAAATGCTAAAATTACAGCATCCCAATCATTTGTTTTTGTAATTTTGTTCACAAGGGAATTAAATTCTATTGGTTTGAAATTAACCTTCATTCCCAATTCTTCTAAATCCTGTTTTATCATTACACCCATTGCTTCGCGCTCAAGATTTCCGGCATTGGTATAAAGGTCAAATTCAACTTTATGTCCGTCATTGTCATAAAGGATTCCGTCTTTATAATTAAAACCTGCGTTTTTTAATATTTCAAGCGATTTTTGTCTGTCCGCAGGGTGACCTTTTATATTTTTATTCAGATAAATTGAATTTAAACTTTCTGCCGTATATAGAGGTTCTGCAACACCGAAAGCAATATTTTGAACCATGCTTTTTCTGTCTATTGCCCAATCTATTGCGGAGCGGAAATCCTTGTTTCTGAACCAGCGCTGTTTTCCGGGATTTACATAATATTTACCGTTTTTGTCTTTTCTGTTATTAAGATTTATTACGAGAAACATTGTTCCCGTATCCGCACCGAGATTATAAACTTTGTAATCTGAGCGGTTTTCTTTTTCTTTGTATCTTGCGACATTATCACCTTTTAGAGAAAGTGCATCAATTTCTTTTGCCTCAAATTTGAGTATTTCGTTATTTGTGTCGCCGACTATCAGATAAACGAGTTTGTCTAAATAAGGCAATTGCTTGTTTTCAAGATTTATTTTGTAATAATTCGGATTTCTTTCAAAGACTACTCTTTGTGCCGCAACGTATTCTTTTAATTTAAAAGCACCCGAGGAAACAATGGTTTCGGGTTTTGTATTGGGATTTAAAAATGCATCAAATACACTCGCCCCTCTATCCGAATAGGGTTTAAAATAGTGCTTAGGAACAATCTGGTATGATAACTGCCGCAGAAACGGTGCAAACGGCTTTGGTGTAGTGAATTTTACTGTGTAATCATCGATTTTTTCTAAGGAAGGCAATTTGCCTTCAACCATCATTGCATCCATCGTGGAAGGATTACCGAGACCTTTGAACACAATTTCGTTATAAGTATACAAAACGTCGTCTGCCGTAATCGGGTTTCCGTCAGTCCATTTTATTCCTTGGCGGAGATGAATGATATAGTCATTTTCCTTGATTTCAAATGATTTTGCCAAGAGCGGTTCAACGTTTCCCGTAACAGGGTTTGTTGTAACCAAACCGTCATATAAAAGTCCTGCCATTGTAGAGGATGTTGCATCTTTAGTGTTACAGGGGTTAAAGGTTTTTGGACCTTCGCCGATTGTGGAAATTACAAGTTCTCCTCCGAAAATTCCGTTAGGAGCCTGTGATTGCAGATAATCTGTTCCGTTAATTGTTACATTTTTAGGACTTTTTGGATAAACTGTTTTTTCTTCAGCGGAAACAGAACTTTTTACCCTGCAATTTTCGGGAATGTCGGCTCTTATGCAGGCCTTCAGAAAAATCCCAAGAAACAAAAAAATTAAAACTATGCCCCAAAATTTTTTCATAAATTCAGAATATCATAATTCTAATTATTTGTCTTAGTCCATTAGGCTGGCTTTTGTAACGAAATGTAAAAAATAATTAAGAAATGTAACAATTCGGTATAAAACTCTAAAGAAATAAGGCGCAAATGCCGATAAACATGTAAAAGGGACTAAAAAAAGGACTCACACAATGGGAATGGCAGCATCGCAAGCCCGCTTGCTAACAATTACAGCACGAATGCATGACGTAGAATACCAA
>JAFXYU010000076.1 GCA_017541565.1 bacterium
ATACCACGCAGCATTACTTTCAAGAATAGAAAGTAAAATCGACAACAATTTATGGTGTCCAATCTTAAAAAGAGAGGTGTCATAGATGAATCCCGAAAGACTACAACTGAAAGGAATGTTAGCGGAGGCAAAAAAGAGCTTCCGTACACTTGATACGGAAGCTTCCGGTCTTGTAATATTAATCCGCTCTCTTTTAAATCCTTATGAAGATATCACAAAACTTGATGTTGAAAAAGCACTTGCTTCAACCAAAAGATTAAACGATGTCCAACAAGAGATGCGATCACTTGAAACAAAAATAAAGAATTTGGAGAGCGAACTTGAATAGCAAAGAATATAAACTGAGCGAAGCGGAACGACTATATGTATATAGCTTAAATACAATAGAAGAAGTCGCAGAAAGAATGAATCTTTCAACTAAAACTATTTGTCGATGGAAAGATAAATATGATTGGGACTACAAGAGAAGAGAGTTCCTAAAATCAAAACACTCTTTTCACGAGGAATTATATGAGCTTGCTCGAAAAATAATGAAAGAAATATCTGCGGATATAGACACAGGAGAAAAGGTTGATACAGGCAGAATGTATGCTCTATGCCGTATGCTTCCGATGTTCGTAAAAGTCAAAGATTACGAAGATGTCGCATCCAAAAGAGATAAAAAAGAGAATGAAAATCAAGGTTTAACACCTGATTTTATTGCAAAAATTGAAGAAGAAATTTTAGGAATACCCCGAAAACAAAATATAGACAATGACAACCAACAATAAAACATCATTCTTTCTGCCTTATCAATTAAGGTGGTTAGATGATAATTCAAAAGTAAAAATTTGGGAGAAATCCCGAAGAATTGGAGCAACATATGTACAAAGCTATGAAGACGTAAGAGACTGTGTTTATCGCAGAGTTCCGGCTGTGTGGTTTTCTTCTGCCGATGAGTCAGCTGCTCGTGAGTACATAGACTATTGCGAACAATGGACAAAACTCTTTAATGTGGCTGCGACATCAATTGGCGAAGTGGTTATAGATAATGAAAAAGACATAAAAGCATTCGTTATTGAATTTAAAAACGGAACTAAAATACACGCTCTTTCATCAAATCCGAAAGGTTTCCGTTCAAAAGGAGGGAAAGTTGTTCTTGATGAATTTGCGTTTCATAAATCGGCAATGGAATTGTGGCAAGCAGCACGACCATGTATTACTTGGGGATATCCCCTCCGTATTTTATCAACTCATAACGGACAAAATTGTCTTTATTACAAATTTATCGACCAAGTTTTGAAACACAAACTAAATTGGAGTCATCACAAAGTTCCGATACAGCTTGCAGTTGATGAAGGACTTGTTGATAAAATCTACGGCAGACCGACAACTCAGGCGGAACGACAGGAATGGTTAGATGAACAATGCAGAGATTGTTTTGATGACTTTACTTGGTTTCAAGAATATTGCTGTATTGCAATTGATGAGGCCTGTGCTTTTCTTCCGTATGAACTTATATCTACTTGCGAAGCCGATGATGTATTAAAATCTCTTGATGATATAAAAGGCGATTTGTATGTCGGAATCGATATCGGAAGAAGAAAAGACTTAACAGTTATATGGTGTCTTGAGAGGTTTGAAAACTCAAAATATACACGCAAAGTTAAGGTTTTAGAAAAGACTCCGTTTCATATTCAATATGAAATAATCTCGGCAATATTAAGGCATCCAAAATTAAGACGATGCTGTATAGACTCAACAGGTATCGGTATGCAACTCGCAGAAACAGCACAAAGAGATTTCGGACAATATCGTGTAGAAGCGGTAATGTTCACAAATAAATCAAAAGAAGAAATGGCATATAATTTACGCACCAACTTTGAAGATAAATCCATATTTATTCCAAAAGAACACGACATTCGTGAGGATTTACACTCAATCCGTAAAGTTACAACCAAAGCCGGAAACATTCGTTTTGATGCAGAGACTTCCGAAGTAAACGGACACGCAGATAGATTTTGGGCTTTAGCATTAGCTCTTATTGCTTGCTCTACCCCATATACTCCTGTCGATATTTCTACACGAAGAAGATATGAAACTTTAAAAATGACGGAGGGATTTTAAAAAATGAAAATTTATTCAGAGCCGTTTTAAGACCCCTAAAATCATTCGGAACATATTTTTACATTTACCCCACCATAAAAATTCAATACAAAGAAATTTAAACAACTTTTAAACACTATTACAAATATGTTCTTATTTAAAAATTTGAAAAATCATGGCACGTCTTAAATTTTTTGCTGAAGCATAAAAAAAACAAAAATCAATCAACAAGTCCCTGTCTTTAACATCAGTTCCAAAATATCTCTGCTTACTAAAACTATTATTCCCCATAAGTAAATCATTCAAATGCAATTCTACTTGTCTTCTCGTTCTTAATGAATATTTTTCACTGAAAGGAGAATTTAAAACTAAATTAAATATTTTAAGATCGCTTAATACTACCATATTATCCCTCTTATATTTCGGCTAAATATAGATAAATTATAGCATCTAAATCACTACATCGTCAACTAAACAGTAATAGAAAGGAATACAGCTATGACACAAACATTTACCCTATCAGACGGCAAAACTGCAACAGTAAAAGCAGGGCGAGGATATGATTTACTCCAAGCACAGCTAAAAGCAAAGACTTCGGAAGAGATTCCGTATGCTTTAATTGCAGAATTAACCGAAATAGACGGACAAAAAATTGTATATGAAGATATCTTGGAACTTCCGCTCGAAGATGTACTCACTTTGCAGGGTGCTATATCGGGAAAGTCCGAGAAAGCGAAGCCACAAGCGAAAGAGTACATAAAACAAGCAGAGACTTTGCAATTCCCGACAGCCAAACAATAATCCATTTATGTAAAGTTACAGGGTGGCAATATCACGATATTTGTGAAATGCCACTCCCAACCTTAACCTATTGGTGCAGACAAACTATTAAATATTCAAACAATTCTCAACAACCAACGGACTCACTAAATGATTGAAACAATGATGCAGATTTCCTTAACACTGGTTGCCTTTGACAAGATGTCAAAGGTGGTAAAAGAAGCTGTTTATAAATCAGAAAATGAGTTTGATAAATTGCAGAAAAAAATAAAAGATACGGCTGATTCAATAGATAAACTCGGACAAAATATCACAAAACTCGGTGCAGGAATAACTGCTGCCGGCATGGGTGCTGCTTATAAACTCGGCATAGCGGAAGCGATTCCCGAAGCACTTGCTATGGAACACAGACTTCGTGAATTGGGAAACGTAGGACAATTATCCGCAAAACAATTAGAGGATATGGATAAAAGACTAGGAGATATTTCACGATACACGAATCAATTCAGAAGTGAAATATCTGAAGGTTTGAATGTTCTTGTTGCATCAGGTATTGCTCCCGAAGCCGCACTTGATTATATGAATGTAATCGGCAGAACGGCAACGGCAGCCGGAGCAGAGATAGTTGATATTTCAAAGACGGCTTTTGCAGTTACCGACAACTTAAAAGTAAATGTCGCAGATTTGGGTAAAACAATGGACATTTTGGCACAAGCCGGAAAAGAGGGCAGATTTGAATTAAAAGATATGTCTGCTGCGTTCCCGTCTTTGACTGCCGGTGCTGCGATGTTAGGAATGAAAGGAATTCCTGCCGTCACACAATTAGGTGCTGCCCTTCAAGTTGCAATGAAAGGTGCAGGGTCAGCTCCCGAAGCAGCAACAAACTTTGAAAGCTTCTTACAAAGTATAACTTCTCCAATGGCTGTAAGAAGATTTCAAGAATTATACGGAGTCGACCTCCCTAAATTCTTAAATCAGGTTATTGCAGAGAATAAAGACCCCATAGAAGAAATGGTGGTTTTAATCAACCAACTGACTGGCGGTGACGTGTTTGCTGTGTCAGAGATTTTCAGAAATAAAACCGACCTGAACTTTCTTAAACCAATGATGCAAAACCTCGATGAATATCGGAGGATTAAAGATGCTGCTTTAAATGCCAATGGTGTAATGGATGAAGACTTCAACCATATGCTTGAAACAACAAACGAGCAATTCAAACTCTTAAAAATCAATATGAAAGAGTTAGTTTTTCCACATCTGCATAAACCGATTCAGATATTAAATGAATGGCTGACTAAAATTAATAAAAATCCTGCTCTTCAAAAAAGTTTATTTGCCGGAGTAGTCGGTTCAATCGGACTCGGTTTACTTTTGACAGCAGTCGGAACAGGAATAATTGTAATCGGTAAATTTGTCGGTGCATATGGTAAAGCTCTCGGAGTAATAAGAGCTGTTGCTCCAAAAGTTAAATTTGCGATAGCAGATGTGTTTCAAATTTTGCAGTTACGAAGTACGAATATTAAGTTCTTAAACGGACAAGAGGGAATCTTCGGCAGTTTAATTAAAGACATCGTAAAACTTGATACATCAATGCGTGAAAGCATCAAAAAAGGATTTTCAACCTTTATTACGAATATAAAGGAACTTCCGTCAAATACAATTAAATCCACACTTGCGTTTAAGGATTGGATTACTACAACTGCAAAAGGAATTCCGACAGCATTTCTTAACGGAATAAACGGATTAAAGAACGTATTTTTAGGTATTCCAAGTATGATTAAAAACGCTGTTATTGCGTTTAGAACATTCTCTTTAACACTTCTTACATCTCCTGTCGGTTGGATAGCTGTCGCAATTGGAGCTGCTGCCGTTTTGATTTACAAGTATTGGAAACCAATCACAGCATTCTTTAAAGGTGTATGGCAGGGATTAAAAGAGGGACTTCAGCCTTTAATGCCGTTATTCAAAAGAATTGCTGAAGCAATATCCCCGATTCTAACACCTATAAAAGCTCTTATTGATTGGATTAAAAAAATAATAAAACCGGTAGAGGACACAGGCAGTGCTGCCGAAAATATGGGTAAACGATTCGGTAAAGCAATTGCGGATATTATTATAAAATTTACTGAACTAATAGCAAAGGTTTTTGAGTTTGGTAAAAAAATAGGCGATATGCTCGCAGACGGAATCCTATCAAAACGTGGAAGAACGCAAAACGCAATAGAACAACACGCACAAATAGTAAGAGACCACTTGCCTCACTCCCCTGCAAAAACAGGACCCTTAAAAGATTTACACAAAGTAAAAATTATCGAAACTGTTGCTTCTACAATGAAACCTCAACCGCTTATTACTGCTATGAGTAAATCATTAGAAGTAATCTCAAATCCGAGTTTCAAAGCAACACCCAAATTTAATATTGCTCCGATTCCGCAATTAAAAGTTTTGCCAAAACCTCCGGAAGTTATAACAACAACTGTTAAACCAAAACAAATACAAAAAGCAGAATTACAGCAGAAACAAAATCAAAACCATTCATCAACTGTCATAAATTACAATCCGACAATTTATTTAACAGGCAATGAATCAAAAGAAGAATTTAAACAGCTTTTAAAAGAGCATAAAAACGAGATTTTGAGAATGATAAAAGCTGAAGAAGAAAGAAAAGAAAGAGTCAAATACTAATGTTTGCACAGCTCGGAGACATAAAATTTGAACTTATTACATACTTTAACGGATTAAATGAAACCACATCATACAATTACGTTGAACATCAGCGAATTGAAAATAAACCCCTCTTGCAGTTTTTAGGCAAGAATCTTCAGGAAGAAGAAATCAATTTGAACTTTCACAAAACATTTTGTGTTCCGGAAGACGAACTCAAAAAATTAAAAACAGCATCAGACAAAGCATCTCCCCTAAAATTCATAAAAGGCAATGGCGAATACGTTGGTATATTTGTCGTTGAAGAGATAAAACAAACAACCGAGCAAGCAAGTCCCGAAGGTGATTTGGTATCCGTTCAAATAGCTGTCAGACTTCGGGAATATGCAGGACAAGTTAAAGAAGAAAAGAACACTCAGAAAGGATTTAAGAAAAAGGCGTGACCGAATATTATTCATACGTTACGAAAGATAATGACCGATGGGATTTAATCTCTAATCAGTTTTATAACACTCCGACACTCTATGAAGAGATTATAAAAGCAAATCCCACAGTAAAAGTTGTCCCCATTCTTCCCTCCGGCATCAAGTTAAAGATTCCGATTTTGGATCAGTCCGAAACAATAAAATTTGAACTTCCGCCATGGAAAAAATAAGCAAAAAAAAAGCAATCGTTGAGGTCGAATGCTTATACCTGATTTTAAAATGAAATTTATTGCATGCTCATGCTACTTAAGTTTCCCATGACATGCAACATGTTAAGACAAATATTTACAAACCCCTTATATTTACCCCCGAAAGAAAACAATGTTAGTTCCGATTTTTGAATTATTCTACGAAAAGAAAAATATCACAAAAGATGTCTCGCCATACGTGACACGTTTGGAGTACACCGACTATGAACACGGGCAGTCTGATGAATTAGAGATTACCTTTGAAGACTCCGGCAAACAATGGCAGTCCTCTTGGTTACCTACAAAGGGCGATTCTCTTCGTGCATATTTAGGTTATGAGGCAGAGAAACTCTTAAATTGCGGTACGTTTGAGATTGACGAATTAGAATATTCTGCACCTCCTGATGAGATAACTGTAAAAGGTCTTGCGACAGGAATTAAGAAACCACTCCGACAAAAGAATTCCACAGGTTATGAAAACAAAACACTTAAACAAATTGCAAAAGAAGTTGCAGACCGACAGGGATTAACTTTAGTCGGGAACATTGAAGATATAAAAGTTGATAGAATCACACAGGACAAAGAGCGTGATTTGACTTTCCTAACAAAACTTGCCGAACAATACGGATACATCTTCAAAGTTGCAGAGGGTAATCTTGTTTTTTATAATGTCCGAGAATTAAAAACTGCAAAGACTTCTCAAATCTTCAATAAAACGGATTTATTGAATATCAGCTTAAGAGAGAAAACCAGTCAGAAATATAAATCGGTTCAAGTTTCGTATTTTGACCCGAAGAAAAAGAAAACTTTGACGGCATCTGCTAAAAATGAAAGTGTCGTAAAAGGAGACACATTAAAAATTACGACAAGATGCACAAGTAAAAAGCAAGCACTTGTTCAGGCAAAAGCAGCACTCGGAAAGTCTGACACAAAAATTGAAGGTTCACTTGAATTTGTCGGTAATCCGTATTTAATTGCCGGATTAAATATTGAACTGAAAGGTGTCGGACATTTTTCGGGCAGATATCACATTATCCAAGCAAGACACGTTTTGGACAGGATAAGCGGATACAAAACATACTGCGAGGTTGAATCATGTTAAGATTCGGAATTGTTTCTCAAATAGATGCGATAAATGTTCTTGCACGAGTTAACTTTGGCGATGATGACTCGACTTCGTTTTGGCTTCCGGTTATGCAGACAAAAACATTAAAGGACAAGTTCTATGTAATGCCCGATGTAGGCGAACAAGTTGTCTGCTTAATGGATGAAAACTCTGAAGACGGAGTAATCTTGGGAGCAATTTATTCATCTGAAGATAAACCGAAACTGCAAAGCGAAAAAGAAATGGGAATCAATCTCGACTGTGAATCTTCTATACACGCAGATAAAGAAAATCAAACTTTGACAGTCGTGTTCAAAAAGATGAAACTCATCGGAGATATTGAACACGATGGAAATCTAAAAAATACAAAAGGCATTAAATCCGATGCCGATATAACTGACAAAAAATCTTCTATGCAAGATATGAGAAACACTTACAACTCTCACAATCACACAGGAAATCAAGGCAGACCGACATCTGCTCCACAACAATCAATGTAAAAATGACCAACTTAAACGAAATAACATATGTCGATTGGCAATTAAAACTGAACGCTATTGGCGAAGTATCTGAGGGCGTTGATGATATAAATCAATGCATCGCAATAATACTTCTGACTCGTAAAGGTTCAGACCCACAAAGACCCACATTCGGCTCTGACATCTATAAATATGTCGATTATCCCGTTAACGAAGCAATTCCGAATATTATTCGTGAAACAACGGATGCCATTAGTTTATGGGAAACAAGAATAAATATTGATTCCGTAACGGCAGAGATAGACGGCTCAAATATAACAGTAAAAGTCGAATGGACATTAAAGGATTCAAACGTATCCGCTACAGCAGAGGTTACATTATGACAACCAATTTACCCGAACCGAATTTTATAGAACGTGATCCCGACACCATTTTAAAAGAATGGACAGAACTTTATGAGAAAAAATCGGGAAAAATTTTACAGCCGGCACAATTAGAAAAATTAATGATTGATGTCGGAGCATATCGTGAAACCATACTCCGAATGGATATACAAGAGACAGCTAAAAAGAACTTATTGAGCTATGCTCCTCTTGATATTTTACGACACATTGGCGAACCGCTCGGTGTTGAACAATTATCAGCAAATTATGCCGTCACAACTTTTAAATTTACAATTGACGAGGCATTAGATTTTGATTTTGCAATTCCTGTCGGAACTGAAGTCGAAACCAAAGACGGACTTTATATCTTCCAAACACAGTCCGAAGTTGTATTACTTTCGGGAATGACGGAAGTTACTGTAAAAGGTGTTTGTGAAACAGCAGGAGCCGGAGCGAATAATTATACTCTCGGAGCAATAAATAATTTAGTTACTCCTTTGAGTTATGTTTCAAAAGTTGAAAATATAACTGTTTCATCGGGCGGTGCTGACGATGAAGCAGCAGACAGTTTAAGAGAACGTATAAGACAAGCTCCCGAAAAGTTTTCAAACGCAGGAAGTGTCGGTGCTTATGAATACCATACTTTATCGGCACATCAATCTATAACGGATGTTGCAGTTATTAGTCCGAGTCCGGGCATTGTTAATATTTACCCTCTGACAAGTGACGGAAACCCATCCGAAGAGGTAATCAATATTGTTCAAAATTATTTGAGTGATGATATGATTCGCCCTTTAACCGACTGTGTCCAAGTTATCTCGCCCGAAAATATTACGTTCTCAATAGATGCAACTATATGGCTTTATAAAGATGCCGATGTAACTTCGGTTAATGCAACTATTGTTTCAAGAATGAAAGAATACAAACTGACTCTTTCCGAAAAGTTAGGAAAAGATGTCGTTCAAACTCAGATTATTGCCATATTAAACAGCATTTATGGAGTCTATAAAGTTGAACTTCACACTCCGAACGATATTACAATAAACCATCATCAATGGGCTGAACTAACTGATTACAGCATCTTAATCGGAGGATTTGCCGATGAGTAGTCTTGCACAATTAAGTGATGAAAACTTAAAAATATTTGATGAAATTTGTGAAGAAAGAATCTCTGCAATAAATCTTGATGCCTTAAATCTTGCAAATATCGACACACTTCCGAGTGATGCTCTGCCGCACTTGGCAGAACAATATCACATAACAGGGGAAGAGGGTTGGATATTTTGTAAGAATGAACAGGAAAAACGTGCATTATTAAAAAAAGCAATAAAACTGCATAAATACAAAGGCACAAAGTTTGCAATTATTAGTGCTTTAAGTGCGTTAAATCTAAACTGCAACTTGGAGGAATGGTTTGAATACAATGGCGAGCCGTTTATGTTCCGAGTTTTTGTTGAGGTTCAGGAAGTCTTTGACTCTGATTTGGAGCAGCAGATTGTAAATATCATTAATGCACACAAAAATGTCCGTTCTTGGTTAGAAAAACTCACGATTGAACTATTCCACACTTCTTATTACGGAATAGCTTCGTGGATATCAACAAGCGAGGAGGTTACAGTATGACAACCTCTGAAGAACAAATCTTTTATTCGGTAGTTACCGATATCGGAATAGAAAAAATCAACGAAGCTTTAGAAACAGGCAGAAAAATTGATTTAAAATATATCGCTATCGGTGACGGAAACGGCAGTTATTATGAACCTAATGTAAATCAGACCGAACTTGTAAACGAAACTTATAGAGCGGAAATATCTTCCGTAGATGAATTGACAGCACGTGCAAGAATTCCGTTTGATGTTGGTGGCTTTTATATCCGAGAAGCAGGGATTTTTGATTCCGAAAACAATTTAATTCTCGTATCAAAGCAACCCGAAACATATAAACCGAGAGAAGAACAAGCAGGATTTAAAGATATATGGATGAAAATCCAACTTACAGGAATAAATCCGAATGCATTAGTTTTAAAAATTGACCCCAATATACAGCTTTGCACTCTTGAACAATTACTTGAATCAATACGCAGCCATAAGCATCCCGACTTAATGGCAATAAGAATATATGACAAGAATAATTCGGGCATAGTTGATACTTGTGAACTCGTTGATGGCGGTAAATTTACCGATGAAGAGGTTGATTATGACTTCTCTGATGATTCCGAACAGCGAGTTATGAGTGCAAATATTTATGACAAAAACAATGACGGCATCGTTGATTTAGCAGAAAGCATTGATGCCGGAGACTTTTAGTAATACACCCCACAGCCAACAAAAGAAAGGAAAAACACACTATGGGAACTATCAAAATTAAACGTGGTTTGTCCACAAATTTACCTGCACATCCCGAATTGGGCGAAATTCTTTAC
>JAFXYU010000077.1 GCA_017541565.1 bacterium
GGAGTTGAAGCACTTCTTCCTGTTTCGGAAATGTCTGATGAAAATGTTAACCCGTTTAACTTGTTCAAAGTTGGTGATGAAGTTGACGTTCTTATTAAGAAATTTACACCAAAAGAACATAGAATTGCATTATCTGTTAAAGATATCAATAAGTAATTCCAAAACTTCAACATACATTTAAAAGGCGGAAAATTATTTTCCGCCTTTTTTATACTCTATACAAACTCTGCGCCATTAGGTTCAATCTTTAGAGTTCTTATGTCCGTCTTAATACTTTGACCTTCCCAAATTTCCTTTACCGTCGCTTTAATTTTATCTAGATCATAATTGTGAGAAATAATAAGCATTGAAGGTCCCGCTCCGGATAATACGCAACCTATTACGTTATCTTCGTGTTTGAACGCCTCCATAATTTCCTGCATTCCGGGAACAAGTTTTGCACGATACGGTTGATGCAATTTATCGTGCAATGCTGATTTCATTAGTTTTTCATCCTTTGTTTCAACTGCCGCAATAAGCATAGCAAGACGCTTTGAGTTATAGACAGCATCTTGTAAAGGCACAGCCTCAGGAAGAACTGAGCGTGCAATGTTTGTTGATAACTCAAAATCCGGAATACATACTGTTATATCCCATTCTTCAGGCCAATTAAGTTTTTTATATGTAATAGTCCCGTCATCTTCCTGTGAGGACAAAACAAAACCTCCAAGCACTGCAGGTGCGACGTTATCAGGATGACCTTCGACTTCTGTTGCAATAGAAAGAATAGCCATTTCATCGGCAGGAGAGCCCAAAAGTTTATTTGCAGCCATAAGACCGCCGACAATAACTGCGGCAGAACTTCCCAACCCTCTTGTTATCGGAATTTGAGATTGAATATTAATTTTTAATTCGGAAGGTTCCTGTCCTATTGAATTATAAAGCATTTCTACGGCTTTATATACAATATTGCTCTCATCCTTAGGAATATTATCAAATATCATTTTATCAATATTAGATTCCTCTTCCTCGGACATCATATTAATTTCTACTCCTGTGCCGGGAAGTACCGTTTCTTCTATTGTAACTGTATTATATATAGGAAGCGCCAATCCTAAACAATCAAATCCGGGGCCTATGTTTGCGGAGGTTGCAGGCACTTTTACACTAACTTTCATTATTATTCTCCTCAAAGTATATGGGAATTATACTCATGTCAAAGATTAAAGTCAATATTTAAGACTATACTTGTATTATAAACACAGACTATTCAAATAGTAATATTAAGTTTTGTAACAATTTGGTTAAAATTAGGTAATTTTTGTAATATTTCTTAACAAAACTATTGATTTTTATATACAAAGAATATATCATTAGTATATAAGGATTATTTAAATTGTGTTCGTCAATCCGTTATGTGTATTCCTTATCAACAATACAGAAATTATTATTACATTTACCCATAGGAGTTTAACAGTATGAAAGAAGAATTTATCAGAATGAAAAAAGTCGGTGTTACTAACCCCGCAAGAGAAGGCTTTGTACAATCAGGAAATGAATTATGCGATTATTTAAGAAAGGCTAACAATTTCAAAACCCTGAGTGCAGAAGAAGAAAAAGAAACTGCAATAAAAGCAAAAAAAGGAGATAAAGACGCTAAAAAACTGTTAGTTCAAGCAAATCTGAAGTTGGTCTTAACTATCGCAAGAAAAGCAATACATGTTTCAAAATTACCCATGGTTGATTTAATTCAAGAAGGAAACTTAGGCTTAATGGTTGCAGTAGAAAAATTCAACCCTGAACTCGGTTACAGATTTTCAACATACGCAACATGGTGGATTAAACAAGCAATGTTTAAAGCAATTTCCGAGCAATCATACTGCATGAAAATCCCCGTATACATTCAAGAAACACTCTCAAAATTTTCTAAAGTTAAATCAGAAATGGAAAGAGCATACAACTGTCAAGTATCAAACAAAGACGTTGCAGAAAAAATGAACATCGAACCGGATAAAATTGACACCTTCTTATCAGCATACACAACAACCGTATCGATAGAAGGCGGTATGGATGCTAATAACGGCAGCGAAATTTCTGTTGCTGATATACTTGAAGATGACAAAACAAGTGTTGAAGAAAGCATTGAATATCAGGAACTGAAGAAAGAAATTGCAAATGTGGTTGCAACATTAAAAGAACGCGAACAAACAGTCATAAAAATGAGATTTGGATTGGAAAACTTTGCTAAAACTACACTCGAAGACATTGGGAAACTATTCGGAGTTACAAAAGAATGCATCAGACAAACAGAATTGAGGGCATTAAATAAACTTAAAACAGGTCTTGTATGCTACGCAAACTAAACTAATAAAGGCGCGCAGATTGCGCGCCTTTTCCATTATTCATCAACGTCATCCTGTGCATCCGGCAAATCCGGTTCTGCAACTTGTTTTGTTAATTTCTCATTTAACTCTTGAAGTGAAATAGATTTGTCCATCTTTTTAAGAGCATTTAATACGGCTATCTTATAATCTGCATCCGCACGGTTTTTGGGGTTATCAATTATTTCTCCCATTTTCTGACCGATTAAGCCCATGACAACAACCGCAGGGATTAAAATTGATGCCGTCGCAAGTATTGCATGCATATCCATTACACCAATCTTTAATATACTTGCAGTACCGATTACAAGAATTGTAACTACAATAAAAAACAGTCGTAAATTTTCTGTAAATTCCATACTAATTATCCTTTTTTAGTTGAGGTTTCCATATCCTTCTTCATACAGAACTGGACAAGTGTCATTTTATCAATATTACTCAAACTCGTAAATCTGCCGGATATAGTATATAGTCCGTTGTCACCTCTTTCGACACGAATCAGTTGATACTTACACTTAACCTCCTGTTCATCAGAAAGTTTGATTGTTACATGATAATCCTTTTCTATATCAATATTATCACTGGTTTGAACCTTCATACCACCAGCAGATAAGTCAAGAGTTCTTATTTTATGAACATCACCACCATTAATAAGTTCTAATTCTTCTATAAATTTAATACGCGTAAATTTTCGTCTTTGCAGGAATCTGTGTTTAACAGGATTTGCTATAGTAATAACATTATTTTCAAGTCCTTGTATATATGATTCAAAATATAAATATCCGTTATCAGTAAA
>JAFXYU010000078.1 GCA_017541565.1 bacterium
CCATTTGTTTATCCTAAATGTTCTTAAAGAAATATCATTGTGTTTTTGCCTTTCTTCATAGGTTTTAGCGACTATCTTATGCCATTTGGTAAAGTTTATCAGTTCATCATAGTATTCATCTTTTTTAACTTCTAATAGAAATGTTTTAAGCCCGTTTTCAAGAAACCTAATATCATTTTCATCTACATCAAGTAAATAAACATCTTCAGAAAGATTTTTTATATTACCTCTGACATAAACAATTCCGCCAACCATACCGACACAGGCTCTGTCACCCAAAACAGATTGTATATTTTCACAATTTAAACCGCAAACAACGGCAATTCCACCGCCCATAAATTCAAATGAAAAAGACGCAGTTGATCCTAAAACCCAAAGTTCAGGAGCTTCAAACTTCGGGTCTTTTTTCATCAAAGCACCCGACCTTGTACCAACATTTCCGCCTATATAAATTTTTCCTGATGCCGCACAATGTCCTGTTGTATCACCACTATCACCGTTTACAACAATTTTAGCACCGCTGTTTAACCAACCTGTATCAGCAGGAGCAGAGCCTTCCACATAAATATTTGTGCCACTTGCTCCCATTGCACCAACTCGCTGACCTGGGTTTGTAACGTGAAAGTTTAAATCTTCGCCATTTTTAGACCAAACTGAACCTCCGATATTATGTTGACCGCAGGCATCTATCTCAAAATCAGTAGCACCTTCTTCAATTGCACTCCAAATCTCTTGCATTAAATTCTGCGTAGAAGTTCTTTTATCATTTTCAATTGTATTTATTATTTTTTTAGCACACATATTGAATATTCAACCTTTCCGCAACATTTTTATCAACACAAACAAGAGCATCAGATCTTCCTATCGGTAGGGTTGAATTACCAACAGGCGCAAGAAGTTTTTTAAGTTCAATATCTGTTGCGCATATATAATTAACGATATTTTCAGCTACTCTATCAACATCAAGTCTTTGCATTAATTTTGGATTTTGTGTTGTGATTCCGATTGGGCATTTGCCTGTATTACAGCCGTTACACTTGCCGAAATCATTTCCTACACAACCCGCAATTTGAAGTATCAATTTACCTATAAACACTCCGCTTGCACCTAAACATATCATTTTAAAAGTATCTGCCGCGAGGTTTCCGTTCATTCCTATTCCACCACCTGCAAAAATAGGGATTTGACCTTGTTTTCCCTGATGAACTGCCGCCAAATAGCAATCTCTCAGTTTTGAAACAATCGGATGACCAGTATGGTTTAAAGAAATCTCGTGAGCTGCTCCCGTTCCGCCTGCGATACCGTCTATAAAGAATCCGCCAACGATATTATAGGGGTCTCGAAGAAGATTATTATATACGCTTACACTTGTTGATGATGCCGCAACCTTAATTGCAACAGGAACTTTAAATTTAAAAGCACAATTCATAGATAAAAACATCTTCTGAACACTTTCTTCTATCGAATAAAGTCCTTGATGGTTAGGAGGCGAAAGCAAATCAGCTTTTGGAACTCCTCTGATTTCCTGAATTAGTTTTACATTCTTTTCTGCCATTAAAAGTCCGCCATCCCCCGGTTTTGCCCCTTGGCCGATTTTAATTAAAATTCCTGCGGGGTCTTCAACCATATATGGTATAGAGTTTATAATTCTATTCCAACCGAAATGTCCTGAAGCAATTTGAAGTATCATATATTTTAAATATTTTGAACGTAAAAGTTTATCCGGAATCCCGCCCTCACCGGAGCACATTCTAATAGGAATTCCTTTAACTTCGTTTAAGTATGCTGTCGCTATTGCAATAGCCTCCCACATTCTTGGAGATAAAGCACCAATAGACATATCTGAAAACATAATGGGGTAAATTGAAGTGTTCACAGGAAGATTTTTATTTTCTTTTTCTCTGAGTTCACCGTCTTGTATCTCAAAATCAAGATTATCCGCACTTACGACTCTGCCTAAATTGGTCCTTAAATCAAAAGTGTGCCTTAAAGCATCAAGTGATGGGTCTGTCATTTGAGATATTCTGCCGACTTTGATTTTATCTAAGGTTCTGCCTTCTGTGTGCAGGTTACTTCTTCCCCCACGTTTTACGCTATTTGAAGTTTTTGCTCTGTATCTTGTTCCAAATATTTCTGTTTGGTTTCTGACGACTTTTATAGCACCGTTTGGGCAAACTTTTGTGCAAATTCCACAGCCTCTGCAAAAATTATTAGCATCGATCACTTGCCTTATTACAGGTATTGCTTTTTGGTCCTCGTCGATTTGAAAGCCTTCTTCGTTGGAAATTGCTCTAACCTTTTTTCTTTTTTGAACATCAACTTTAATGGCACCGAATGAACACGCTGCAACACAATGTCCGCAGAGCATACATCTATCACTATCGTATTCAATAATCCATGGCAAGTCATCTTTTGAAATACTGTTTATATTAATTTCTTCTGTCATTGAGCAATCCTTTGAATATTTAAATCATTATCCACAACGACAAGTTCTCTTTCGTTTGTGTAAATGTCTTTAGCAATATCTCTATCGGGTAATATTTCATTAGCCCCTGTTACTTCGCTTGTCATAATGACAATATCTTTGTCTTTGCAAACTACCGTCGGTCGGAGTTTCTTAGAATCTATTACATTAAACATTGTTCCGTCAGGTAAAACTCCAATAGTTGTATTAGGCCCGTTGATTTCTAAATTTTGCAAAGATGATTTGATTCTTTCCAGTACATTTTTGTTGTCACGTTTTTCCATTTCATCAAACGGAAGCGGTGTTAAAACGTGCTTATAGTATTTTAGCGGCCACTTTAAAATTTTATGAATATAATGAAGTGTGTATAAAAAGCATTGTGAATCACGTTCAAAACCAATGTAACCTTTATGAAGTTTTTCCTGCATAAGTTTATTTTTTTCATAAAAAGTGTTTTCGCCGTTTGTTAAAGTTGTATATCCCTGTAAAAAGAAAGGGTGCGCAGCATAGCGGACAATATCATAATTTGTGTTTTGTCTGCATTGAGCCGTTATTATTTTTGCCCTCAGATTAACTTCTTCACTTTCCAAGTTGAAATATTTGCCTATGTCATTGGGGTCGCCTATTTCTTTCAAAGAAATTACATCAGGATAAAAAGAATATACAAAACCTTCTTCATTTTTTTCTAAATATGCTCTTAATTTTAATCTTGTATCAAGAAGTAACTCCTCTTTTTCTTCTTGAGTTGCATTTTTATAAGTTTTCGGATATTGAAACACCTCAAAAACATAGTTTGGCATTGTTTCTATTCTTAATGATTTATCCGGATAAACTTCCGGATTGTATTGAAAAATACGAACAAAACCAGTTTTGTGAAGCAAGTCTTCAGCGTACTTCATACCTTCATCCGTAACAGCCATTGATAAAATTGGCAAGTCTTTATAATTTTCAAAAATACCGCCCAAGTCCTGCATAATAAAAGCAAAACCTGAATTATCGTGTCCTTTTTGCTGCGAACGCATCAATTTTAATGCTAAAGATGGATGTATATAATGTTTTGACTTGATTGAACCTATTCTGCACATAGTACAATTATCTATCAGGTACTATATGCCGTCAATTTTAAGGGTTTATTAAGTTTTCTAAA
>JAFXYU010000079.1 GCA_017541565.1 bacterium
ATAATCATTGTATTCAATGCCCATTTTAAATAATGGTGCATTTTCATCCTCAAAAACTTCTTTATTGTACTCTACACCTTTAGATAAGTCACCAAAATTATCTATGTCATGGGGAGTTCTGGGGTCATGAATTTTATATTCTTCTTTAAATGTGCCATTTTCAAAACCTGTTGCATTTAAAATAATAGTTTTTCCAATTTGACCATCTGTTTATAATTTGTCATACTTATTTCCTTTCTTTTTGTTGTAATATAATTCTATGAATTTATTAGATAACAAATTATTATTAAATAAATTCATAAAGTCACAGTAAATCCTCAAGCATCTGGTCCATTTCTTCTTCGTTCATATCTTTTATTGATCTTCCAAAATATAGTTTTTGTAAAATATCCTCTTTTGTAATTTCGCCCCAGTCGAGGTCATATTTGTATTTTGCGTATTTTATATCCATAGTTTTATTCTCCTTTCTTTGTTATATGTTATAATTCCTATATGAGTACAAAAGGTTACTTTAGTAATTTACAAAACCGATATAGCGCTAATTTTATTGCACTTATTAGTTTTCTTTCATTAATGTTATCTTTGAGCATAGATATATCATATTATGTTTCAAGATATATTAATTGTGGAGAAGATTTTACAAATCCGTCTTTCTTTTCAGGACAATATATTTTAAGTACGGCATTACTTGGCAGTATTGTTTTATTTGTAATCTTTCCATTATCTCTTTTATTTTTTATCTTGTTAAAAACCAAAAGAAAAATTCCAACTATTTTATTAGGAGTCAGTTTTCTTTTTCTTTGCATTGTTTTTTTCATTATTTTTATAAATCATTATGATTTAGTAAATGAACCTAATGCTTGGATTAACCTTTTGGTATTTTATTTCCGCTTTCACAAGTTTTTATTACCAATTTTTATTGCAATTCCTATCCTATGTTTTATAGATTTTAAAAAAAATATTTTAGTTGCCAATTATAATTTTGTAAATAATGAATTATATATAGTTCTGATTTATATTTTTTTCTTTTACTTTTGGCTGCAATATATCCCTTTTGTACTAGGTTTATTAGTTTATTTTTATGTAGGTCTGCATTAAAGTTTTCTTATCTTCCGTGTTTTGCTCCACATCTTCGAATATAATCATCAACTTTCACACCATCAGAACGAGTATAACCGCTAACTTGATAAGAACCGACACAAGGTGTTACTTTTTGGTTACTATGCAGTTCTGAATTTCTATATTCGTATGTTTTAGGTTCTTTTGGCTCTCCCCAAATAGTTGTTTTTAACCATAGTGATTTAGGATGAATTCTTTGTGCGGTTTCTTTTATTTCTTCAGGAGTCTTTTGCACTCTTTTTGATAAGTCTCCCATATTTTCGGCTTTATGATTTCCCAACTTATTATTACAGTCATTAGAAACTGCAAAAATTTCTCCTATATGATTTTGTCCGTTAACCATCGATACTGCGTCGTATTCGTTTACATAATTGACTATATTATTTTCTTTTAATATATTTCGTTCTCTAAACATATCCCCTACTCCATAAGCATTAAATGTTACAGCTAAATTCCCTCTAATTCCTGAAACTATCTCAGCTAGACTTCCGCCAAGAGAATGTCCTGTTACTACAATATCAGCATTTGGATATTCTCTTTTTACTTTGTCATAAATTCTTATTGCATCTATTGTTTGTGCAGGAATTTTTGATTTTGCCATCGCAACATCATTTCTTATATCTTGTCCGGATTCAGTCCCTCGGTACGCGATAATAATATCATTACCATTTGACAAAACATCCGCATAAAAACCCGTCTTTTTATTCTCATCAAAATCTATTACTCTATATCCTGAGGGTGGATAATTTCCTGGTTTGTGGTAAGAGTATATTGCTGCCTGTTTTAATACTTCATGGTACTTGGTATCTTGTTTTCGATTTGTCATAGTTAATGCTCCTTTCTTTTGATATATACGAAAACTAACTTTTAGATATAATCTAAAAGTTTTCTATTTATTTTGACCTATCCTACGCAACTGTATAATGAGATATGTGATAGTTATAAATCTCAAAGCATTGTTTCAAGGTGAATATTACTTTTATTATACATATTTTCTAATTTTAACTATGAATTGTTAAGAAAATTTTACATTTAACCCTAAAGTTAAACAGACATGGGGCATGTAAATATATTTCTATACTTTAAAACACTATAAATATTTCATAATAGTGGGCGGAGTTTGTGTAAAAGATTTTTTATCCTGTTAAAATAGGTCAATATTCCTGTCATAAAGTTATCTTCGGAAATCAATGTCCAAGGCATTTCTTTTATGCGGTATTTTTCTCTGTTTTTAGTGACATAAATTCCGAACAGACGTTCTGAAAGGTGTCCCATTACACGCCTTTCATTAACGTCATATTTTGAGATATCCATTCTTTTTTCGCATTCTCTTAGTACGTTGAAAAGCAGGTTTTCATATTCAAAAAATACATCTTTTTTCAAAATATACATGTTGCAAAAATATGCCATCGAGTCTTTCATATATTTTTCCGCTGACATTTTGTAATCGGGATATAATTCGCCAAGCACTTCCAGCATCGTATCCAAGTCCTTTTTGTGCAGGTCGGGATAATTTATATATTGTTCATAATTGGTTTCACCTGCAAGCGGACACTTGGCGGGGACAATCATATCTACGTCTTCCAATGATTTTTCCAAAATCTGTTTTCTCGCATCAGGACTAAGTTTAAAAAACTTTTTGTATGGTTTTACAAATTCAAAATGTCTGCGATAGTGCATAAACCCGATATAATCCGGTGTTCCGAGTCTGTCGTAATGCTTCCAAGCCCAATATTGTGCGGTCAATTCGCTATGTGACCTGTTTTTTCCGGAAATGTTTTCTCCTCTGTTATCGCCAATTAGTTTTTTGAAAAGCCACTTTTTCTCTCTTTTGCTGATTTTTCCGTCTTTTGTTGTTGTTTTACAAAGGGTTCTGCCGACGTGAATCGGAAGGAATGTCGAATCCTTCAGCAGTTTAAACGGTTTATGATAAGAAATCAGTATTTTAATATTTTTTTTCATATAACATTTATATCACATTTTATTCGTTTGCTCAATTCGTAAACAGAAATAAACTTGCAAACTGATTAAAAATATGAGAAACTTGGAATTATATAAGAGGAGATTTTCAGGATGCTCAGTAAATATTTCGAATACAAAACAAATTCACAAAAGTTTGAAGAGGAAATCAATTCTCTCATAAGTGAATTAAAAGACAAGAGAGTACTCATATACGGTGCTGGAGAAGGATTTTTGGCATTAAATAAAAAATATTCTTTCGCATCTGCTTTGAATATAACAGGAATTTCGGATAAAAAATTTGAAAACACTTCAGGCGAAATGTTTGAAGGAATGAGGGCAATTGCTCCCGAAAATATTCCGAACGAAGAGTTTGACACAATCATTGTTTCAAACGAAAAATCTAAAGAGATAGTAAAATTTTTGCAAAACAAACTTGATATAGACGAAGAAAAAATAAAAACTCTGTTTGTTGAAGAGATTCCGGACGAACAAACAAACTATAACTATCTTTATGAATATAATTTTGATAAAACTTTACCAAAGACGGTAAAGAAACTGAAAAACAAAACAGTAATTCTGTATGGTGCAGGTGCGTTTCTTGAACTTATAAAAAAACATTTTGACCTGACGGGCATCAATATAATCGGCATTTCAGACAGACGTTTTGTTAATCACGAAGAAAATGAGGAGTTTCTCGGATACAAAGCATACGCTCCGAGTGAAATTGCCGAAGTAAAACCCGACTGTGTTTTGGTTGCAACAAAGTTCTATATAAACATAATTGAGGAACTATATTACAAAACACTGAAGGGCGCGAAGATAAAAATTCTTCCGCTGGTCAGAAAGCCGCTTTGGACGCTGATAAGAGAAATCTGGGGCTAGTTCAGAGAATATTTTTCATCCGGCATCGTCTGAAATTCCCAAGCGTTCGGGCTTGTTATGTATTCCATGGTTTTGGACTGAAGCGATTGGATAATTTTTTCAATTTCCTTTTCATCTTCAAAAGTGTCATAACGTTGAGCAGTAATCATTTTGTCACTCCTTTTGCAAAAAACACTCCAACATTATAACACTTTATTAATGTTTGTAAATACCGTTTGTGATATAATGTATGCATCAAAACTTCGAGATTGATGTAAAAGAGGTTAATTATGGAAAGATTTTATACGACGACTGCAATAGACTATGTTAATGGCGCACCGCATATTGGACACGCTTATGAAAAGATATTGACCGATGTAATATACAGGCACTTTACCCAAAGATGCGACAACACGTTTTTCTTGACGGGAACGGACGAGCACGGTATAAAAATTCAAAAAACCTCTAAAGAACAGGGAATGAGTGAAAAAGAATTTTGTGATATGAATGCTCAAAAATTTAAAGACGCGTGGAAAGCGCTTGATATCAATTATTCCAAGTTCATAAGAACAACTGACGAATACCACGAACGCGTTGTACAAAAGATTTTCCAAAAACTTCTTGATAAAGGTGATATATACAAAAACAAATACACAGGGCTTTATTGTTCAGGCTGTGAAGCGTTTTTGAGCGAAAAAGATTTGACAGAAGACGGACTCTGTCCCGACCACCAAAAGAAACCGGAAGAAGTCAGCGAAGAAAACTATTTCTTCAAACTTACAAAATACAAAGACGCAATAATAAAGCATATCAAGACAAATCCGGATTTTATCGTACCCGCATTCAGGGCGAATGAAGTTCTTAATCAATTGGAAAATATTGAAGATATTTCGGTATCAAGGGCAAAATCCAATGTAAGTTGGAATATTCCCGTATTAGGCGATGAGGAACAGGGCATATATGTTTGGATAGACGCGCTTTCAAACTATATTACCGCAATAGGATATGACCCTGACGATTCGAGCGAACAGTTTAAAGAGTTTTGGCCGGTGGATGTTCATGTAATCGGAAAGGATATATTAAAATTCCATAGTATATACTGGATTGGAATACTTATGGCTCTCGAACTTCCGCTTCCGAAACACATTTTTGCCCACGGTTGGATTACAATTGACCAGACTAAAATGTCAAAATCGTTGGGAAATGTTATTTCGCCGACAGGAATTTTGGAAGCGTTTAACCTCGAAATTCCGGACCCTTTAAGATACTATATGGCATCTTCTGCGCCTTGCGGCAAGGACGGAAACTACTCAGACGAAGATTTTAAGGAAAAAGTTAACGCACACCTCGCAAACTCTATGGGCAATCTGCTTAACAGGACGCTTTCTATGCTGGTAAAATACTTTGACGGTGATATTAAGCCCGAATTTTTGGGTAAAAACGAACTTTCCGAGCAGGCAGAAGAAACAATCAAAAGTGTAAAACACCATTTTGACTATTTTGAAATCGCAGAAGCCGCTCAAAAAATTATAGAACTTGTTGATGTTACCAATAAATATGTTACGGATAATGCACCTTGGACTTTAGCAAAAGAAGGTAATACGGAAAGATGCGGAGTCGTTCTTACAAACGTGCTTGAGGTTATGTGTGTGATAACTTCACTCATTTACCCATTTTGTCCAAATATTGCACGGTTAATGTCAGAGCAATTAAGTTTTGATATGAAGATAAAACTCGACGATTTGACTTGTGCAAACCTGAAATCAGGACATTTGATTGACAAAGAAAACATTAAACCCGTATTTTTGAGAATGGATAGTGAACTTGCCGACAAGAAAAAGTAAATATATAAACTTGAAGGCATAATGCTGTTGTGTCTTAACAACTTCCCATATATTACTATTTATGGTATAATTATACAGCCAATTAGCATTCAAATTTCATACAAATTAATTATTGGTTAAATAATGCGTATAAGGTATAATGTTTTTAGTTTGAAAACGAGAAGAAAGGATTATAAAATGAGCTTTGCAAGTTATGTACCTACAGTTATAGAGCAATCTTCCAGAGGGGAAAGAGCATTTGATATTTTCTCAAGACTTTTGAGGGAAAGAATTATATTTTTGGGAACGGCAATTGACGATATGGTAGCAAACCTGATTGTTGCACAAATGCTGCTTTTAGACAGTGAAAATCCGGAAAAAGATATTATGCTATACATCAATTCTCCCGGAGGAAGTGTAACTGCCGGCTTGGCAATTTATGACACAATGCAGCATATCAGAGCGGATGTTCAGACAATATGTCTTGGTCAGGCTGCGTCAATGGGTGCATTTTTGCTTTGTTCAGGCACAAAAGGCAAGAGGATGGCTCTTCCTCATTCAAGAGTATTGATTCACCAACCTTTAGGCGGTGCTCAAGGTCAGGCAACCGATATCGAAATTCAGGCACAGGAAATTTTGAGAATTAAAAAGACATTGAATGAGATTATGGCATCAAACACGGGTCAATCAATTAAAAAGATTGAAAAATATACAGACCGTGACTACATCATGACACCTCAAGAAGCACTTGAATACGGTATGATAGATAAAGTCATAACTAAAGAATAATCAGCGGAGATATTATGGCAACAACAAATGACAGATTAAAATGTTCATTCTGCGGAAAAACACAAGACCAGGTTAAGAAACTTATCGCAGGTCCGGACGTGTTTATTTGTGATGAATGTGTTGATCTTTGTAATGAAATTTTGGATGAAGAATTTTTTGAGAAGAAAGAAGGGGCAAAAGACGGTGAAAAACCCGAAAAAGACTATTTTAATGAAGAAGAAAAACCCATCCCGAAACCGCATGAGATTAAGGCGTATCTCGACCAGCATATTGTAGGTCAGGATGATGCGAAGAAGGTTTTATCGGTTGCGGTTTATAATCACTACAAAAGACTTAAACACAATCAGAACGGTGAAAACACTGATGTTGAAATACAAAAATCAAATATTTTGCTTGTAGGTCCGACGGGAAG
>JAFXYU010000080.1 GCA_017541565.1 bacterium
GAACAAATAAAATTCTTAAAGACTCGGAACAAAATCTATCGGGTGATGATGTCCGTGAAGGTTTGACCGCAATCGTTTCGGTAAAAATTGAGAATCCCGAATTTGAAGGACAAACAAAGGAAAAACTCGGAAACTCCGAGACAATGGGCGCTGTTCAGGATGTTGTAAGAGAAAAACTCCAAGAGTGGTTGGAATTTAACCCGAAGATTTCAAGAACAATCATTGAAAAGACGCTTCAGGCACAACGTGCAAGAGAGGCGGCAAGAAAAGCAAGAGAACTTACAAGACGTAAATCTGTTTTGGAAAACTCAACTCTTCCGGGAAAACTGGCAGACTGCTCAAACAGAGAACCCGAAAAATGCGAAATCTTTATTGTTGAGGGTGATTCGGCAGGAGGTTCTGCAAAGCAGGGCAGAAACAGAATGTTTCAGGCTATTTTGCCTTTGAGAGGTAAAATTCTTAACGTTGAAAAAGCACGTCTTGATAAAATTTACGCAAATAACGAAATCCAGTCTATGGTACAGGCTTTCGGGATTACAATAAGCAAAAACGAAGAAGAATTTAACCTCGACAAACTTCGTTACCATAAAATAATTATCATGACCGATGCTGATGTTGACGGTGCGCACATAAGAACCCTGCTTTTGACGTTCTTCTTTAGATATGCTAAACCGCTTATCGAAAACGGGTTTGTCTATATCGCGCAGCCGCCGTTATTTAAGGTTACTCAGGGCAAAGTTTCCGAGTATCTTTATGACGAGCATGCTCTTGATAAAATGCTTAAAGAACGCGGTATCAAGTCGTTAAGTTTGTCCGACAAAACAAAATCTAAAGTTAAAACGGGTGACGAATTGGCAGAACTTCTTGCGAACATGCAAACGTTCTACAAGGCTTATAACAATCCGATTTTGAATATTATTCCGTCGGTTGTTTTGAGAGGTCTTATCCGTTCAGAGGTTAAGCCTGAGGACTTTGAGGATCAGGAAAAAATGACCAAGGTTGTTGAATACCTTGACCACTACCTCAAAGACCACGCTGAAAACTATAACGTAACAGAGGCTAAAAATTACGGTGTTACACTCAAATACAGCGCCGAAGTTGCACGCTATGCAATTGAACTTCAACTGTTCGAAAATGAACGCGAAATGATTACGGCTAATATTATTAAGTCAAACGAATTTAAACGACTCAAAAATGCTTATCCGCTTATCCGCGATTTCTTGATTGAAGAAGAAGAGAAATTGATTCTGGAAAGCGAAAACGGCGAAGTTGAGATTACATCATTTGAACAGTTACAAAAAATTGTTGACGACAGAGGTCAAAAAGGACTACAAATTCAGAGATTCAAAGGTCTTGGTGAAATGATGCCGCAGCAACTCTGGGAAACAACTATGGACCCTGAAACGAGAACTCTTCTGAAGGTCAACCTTGAAGATGCTATGATGTGCGACCAACTGTTCGACGTCTTGATGGGCGACAAGGTCGAACCAAGACGTGAGTTCATCGAAGCAAACGCAGTGTACGCAACCAATATTGATACATAATAAATAAAAGGGTTTCTTCCTTTTTGGAAAAAGGAAGCGAAAAACTTTTAATATTCCTGTCGGCTCGCAAAGGCTAAATTTCAAAAACAATTTTATAATAACAGGCGAGCCTCAGAGTCTGACTACAAGCAATGATGAAAAATCAGGCGGGCAAAATGCCCGCCTGTATTAAATTTTGAATAAGTTTTTTATACTGTGAAATTAAACAAATCTTTTAAATTTACATCAAGTGCTTTTGATAATTTATATAGACAATAAACGGATGCAATTTTGTTGCCGAGTTCAAGTGCGCTGATATAGGTGCGGTCAACACCTATTGCAAAAGCCAATTTTTCTTGCGATAGATTTTTGTTTGAACGGTAATGCTTTATAGCAACCCCGATTTTTTTTGACAATTCTCTTTTAATACTTTTATCCGAAATCATAAGAATATTATGATTTATATTACTAAAAGTATCTACCGACTATATGACAACATATTATTTACTGATTATTAAAGATTTGCATGTCAAATATATTCATGATACATGTGACATATAGACATCAATTTTGTTTTCTGTGAGTTTGAAATGGCTAATGATAATTTAAAGCATGCTAAAAAGGCAAAGAATGACGAGTTTTACACTCAATGGTGCGATATAGAAAAAGAGATAATGGCTTATGTTGAGTACAACAAGGATGTATTCAGAGGAAAAACGGTGCTACTACCTTGTGATGACCCCGAGTGGAGTAATTTTACAAAGTTCTTTGCACAAAATTTTGAAGAATTTGGTTTAAAAAAATTGATAAGTACAAGTTATGCGTATGAAAGCAAAAAAGTTAATATGCCGTACCAAACATCATTGTTTGAAGAACAAGCCCCACACTTCGACCCCGATATTAATAAAATCAGAGGAAAAATATTTACACTTGACCATGATACTAATCAAAATGGTGTAATTGATATAGAGGATTTGGAGTGGCAATATTTAGAAGGTGACGGGGATTTTAGAAGTGATGAAGTTAAAAAACTGCGTAATGAATCTGATATTATTATAACGAACCCACCGTTTTCACTTTTTCGGGAATTTCTTGCTTGGTTATTTGAGGAAGATAAAAAATTTATAATGATTGGAAATAAGAACTGCATTACGTATAAAGAAACATTTTCTAAAATTAAAGAGAACAAAATGTGGGTTGGTAAAACTCCAATGAGTGTTGATTTATTATTCGGGGTTCCTAATGAAGAAGAACTTTTAAGTAGTAAAAAACTAGGGAGTGGTTATAGAATAGTTGACGGAAAGGTATTAGCACGAAGTCAGTCTATTTGGCTAACAAATATTGAACACGGAAGGCGACACCAGTCATTACAATTAATGACTATGGCTGATAATATCAAGCATAGTAAACATAAAGAAATAAAGGGGTATGAATATCAAACTTATGAAAATTACAATGCAATAGAAGTACCATACACGGACGCAATTCCTAGCAATTATGACGGGGTTATGGGGGTACCAATTAGTTTTTTGGATAAATACTGTCCAGAACAATTCAAAATTGTAGATTTGGGTATCGTTGGCAGTTGTAAATTTACAAACAACAGAAAAATGGAGATATTAGATAAAAACGGAAATGGCACTGGGAAATATACCTACAATGCAAAAGGTACTTTGTACCGCAAGTTTAACAAAGATAAAGATACTTCCCCCGCATTTAAAGATGTGAACGACGGTACATTGTATTCAAGTATATATGCACGAGTATTAATACAAAAAAGGGGTAACAAATGAAAACAGAACTGCATACAGAATGGTCGGTAAAGGATATTTGCGAAGGGTTTGTATATAATGAACTCGAAGGCAAAGGACTGTTCGGAATGAATGGTAAATTAACTATACAACCCGAATACCAACGTAACTACATCTATGCTGACGGGAAAAAAGATGTTGCCGTTATTGATTCAGTGTTAAAAGGTTATCCTATCGGGTTGATATATTTTAATAGACGTGAGGACGGACAACTTGAAGTATTAGACGGGCAACAACGTATAACAAGTTTAGGACGTTTTGTCACAAGTAAGTTTGCAATTGTTGATAACGGCACACCTCAATATTTTCGTGGTATTTCAAAAGACAAGCAAGACAAGATTCTGAACACAAAACTTTTGATATATGTGTGTGAAGGTACGGAATCCGAAATAAAGGAGTGGTTTAAAACAATAAATATTGTCGGAGTTCCGCTTAATCATCAGGAAGTGTTGAATGCAATATATTCAGGTACTTTTGTTACACTGGCAAAAGAGGAGTTCAGCAATTCAACAAATAGTAATATCAATAAATGGAGTTCCTATATTTCTGGCGTTGTTAACCGCCAAGAATATTTGGAATGTGCATTGTACTGGGTAAGTAAGGGGAATATAGAAGATTATATGTCAATGCACCGACATGATACTAATATTAATGAATTAAAAACGTACTTCAACTCTGTTATTGACTGGGTAGACGGTTTGTTTGATGAAGTATATACCGAAATGAAAAGTATTGACTGGGGCAGATTATACGAACTTTATCATAAGCAACCATATAATAAACAAGAAGTTAACAAGGCAGTGGCGGATTTATATGCAGATGAATTTGTTAAAAATAAGAAGGGTATATTTGAATATGTTTTGGGCGGTAGTACAGACAGTAAGTTGTTAGAAGTCCGCATATTTGAAGAACGGGATAAGAAAACAGTATATGCTCGTCAAACAAAAGAAGCACAAGAAAAGGGCATATCAAATTGCCCGTTGTGTGCATTAGGCAACGATAATAACAAGAATCGTATATGGCAGATAAAAGAAATGGACGCAGACCATGTAACTGCTTGGAGTAAGGGCGGGGCAACCGATATTTCAAACTGCCAGATGTTATGCAAAACCCACAATAGGGCAAAGGGGAATAAGTAGTAAAAGCGATTAGTAAAAAGTTTTATTGCTGTCTCCCGACCTTTTATTAAAAGTCTTTTGCTTCCCTTCTTTAGAAAGGAAGATACTCTTTTATACATTTACCCCCCCCAATTGTTAAATTTTGGTTAAAAAATCGGGGTTGGGATAGAAAGCGAGTAATAATAAAAGTGTTAAAAGAATTAGTAACTACGGAACGGGTGTTCCGCCTGTAAGAAAAGAAAGGATGGTTTATTATGAAATTCTTAATTAAAAAGACACCGGACGGATTCATTAAATCAGTAAACGACGAAATCGCTTCTATTTTGAACAGGAATTTTGATAGCTTTTTCCCTGAGTACATTTATAACGAGGACTTAGGGTGTGAGGATAAGTATGCAATGCCGGTAGAACTTCATGAAAAAGAAACTGAGTACAGTGTAAAAGCAGAGTTGCCGGGGGTTAAGAAAGAGGATTTGGACATTGATATTGATAAGAATCACATCACTATTAATGCCAAAAAAGAAGAAGAACAACGTGAAGATACCAAAGGGTTCAGAAAATCAGAGTTTAAGTATGGCGAATTTTCAAGAACGGTTTATTTCCCTCAAGAAATTGATGTTGAAAAGACCGATGCAAAACTTGAACACGGTATCCTGCACATAACTGCTCCGAAGATTGAACTCAAGAATGACGGCAGAAAGAAACTTGAAATCAAGTAAGGGGTAAATAAGAGGGGTAAATGTTAAATCTTATTATTGTGAAGGCGCAGTTTGTTATGTATAACAAACTGCGCCTTCGTATGAAAAAGTCGGATTTATAGTATAATGTAGTTATGAAATATGCACTTGTACTTGTTAATATCAAGGGGTTGGGAGTAAAGACTTTCACATATCTGATACCTGATGAGATGAGAGAAGAAATTCAAATCGGGCAGGCTGTTTTAGTGCCGTTTGGAAGACAAGGATTGCAAAACGCTTTTGTTGTCGGGTTTTCGGATTATGTTTCGGGAGATTTTCGGGTAAAAAAGATTAACCGCATTATTGATAAGACTCCGCTTTTTTCGCTCAAATATTTAAAACTTCTTGAGTGGGTTGCAAATTATTATTGCTGTGATTTTGTAACGGTTTTGAATGCGGCGCTTCCGATGAAGTTGATTGATAAAAATGCAAAAACGGAACTCTCAATAGAGTGGATAAAATCTGACGGCGAAGGATTAACAAAAAGGCAGAAAGAGATTCTTGCGCTTTTAAAAGAGAAGGGCAAATGCTCAATTACGGAGTTTGAGGAGATTGCAAAAACTACTCGTGCAACGTTGAAAAAACTTGCTGAAGGCGGATTTGTAAAGATTAAGGAAGAGTATATATACAGAAACCCGCTTTCAATCTTCAAAGATATAGAAACAGAACCGTTGTTTGAACTTCAGGGCGAGCAGATTGAGGCTTACGAAGGTATTAAGGCAAAACTAAGGTCGCCAAATCCGATACTTTTACATGGGGTTACGGCATCCGGTAAGACCGAGGTTTATTTTAAACTTATTAAGGACGTTCTGGATTCGGGGAAAAATGTTCTTTTTCTTGCGCCGGAGATTGCGCTTGCGTCGCAGTTAACAAAAAGACTTGCCAGAAAATTCGGAATAAAAGAGGTTGCAATCTGGCACAGCAGTATTTCTGACGGGGAAAAATATGATGTATGGCAAAGATTGTTTAAAAACGAAATCCGAATCCTTGCGGGTGCGCGTTCGGCGGTTTTTGCACCTTTGCAGGATATAGGTTTGATTATAATTGACGAGGAGCATGAAGGTGCATACAAGCAAACAAATCCCGCTCCGAGGTATGATGCAAGAATAGTTGCAAAAAGGCTGGCACAGTTCCATCAAGCGCCGCTTCTTTTAGGTTCGGCAACACCGGATGTTTCAACATATTACTATGCACAGAATAATAACAATCTTTTTGAGATGAAAAAGAGGTTCAACAATTCTCCGTTTGCAAAACCTCAGGTTATAAATATGCAGGAATACGGAAAGGCATCGTATCGCGGGATAATTTCAAAGCCGCTGCAGACAGAGATTACAGAAACGTTGGAGCGCGGTCAGCAGGTAATACTTTTGATGAACAGACGCGGATATTCCACTTATACTCAGTGCAAGGCATGCGGAACGGTTATAGAGTGTCCCGATTGTTCGATACCTATGATCTGGCATACGAGTATCAAGAAACTCAAATGTCACTATTGTAACAGGGAGCAATCTTTTCCCGATTTTTGTCCTCAATGCGGGAGTGATGCACTTTCGACTTCCGGTGTCGGTACACAAAAAATTGAAACTCTTATAAAAGAACTTTATCCTGAGGCAAGGGTGGAAAGGATTGATAGTGACATTCTTACGAAGAAAAATGCTCACATAGAACTTTTGACGAGATTTCAGAAAAAAGAGATTGATATTTTGGTCGGAACGCAGATGATAGCAAAGGGACTGGACAATCCCAATGTTACTCTTGTAGGTGTTTTGAGCGCGGATTCCGGATTTTCTGTTCCTGATTATCGTGCGTCAGAAAGAGGGTTTCAACTTCTTACTCAGGTTGCGGGGCGTGCCGGAAGAGGCGAATACAAGGGAAAAGTATTGTTCCAGACTTATAATCCGGAGTATTACGCTTTTCAGACGGCAAAATCTCAGGACTACGAAAAATTTTTCGATACGGAAATCAAGTCAAGAGAAGAATTTGATTATCCGCCGTTCAGTCAGATTGTAAGATTGATTCTTTCAAGTCAAAATAATTTTCGCGCCGAAAAATCAGCAATGGAGATTGCGATGAGATTTTCCACAATGACTGATAAATTCGGGTTTAGCGAGTATCTTGAAGTTCTTGGTCCGACACCGTGCGTCATAGAAAAACTCAACGGTTTTTACCGTTTTCAAATTCTTATTAAAAACAAACTTACCCAAAAAGGACACGATTTTATATCAAAATTTTTAAGCAAGATAGCGATACCCAAGGATATCAGACTTGCCGTTGATGTAGATCCGCTTGATATTTTATAGAAAATTGCGCTAATGCGGGTATTATTGTAAAATTGATTGTATGGAAAAAATCAGCGTAGTCATACCGGTTTATAATTCGGAAAAATATTTGAGAGAGTGTTTGGATTCTGTTTTGAGCCAGACTTATAATAATTTGGAAATAATCTGTGTAAATGACGGTTCTACGGATAATTCACTTGATATTTTGAAAGAATATGCCGAAAAAGACGGCAGAATTGCGATAATTGACAAAGAAAATCAGGGTGCTGCAACGGCAAGGAATGCAGGGTTAAAAAAAGCAACGGGTGAGTATGTCATTTTCTTTGATTCGGATGATTATATGTCCAATAATACTCTTGAAGAATTATACAAGAGTTCAAAAGAAAACGATGCGGATGTCACTATTTGTAAGACAAATAATATTAATATGCATCTTGGAAAAATCGTTCCAAATGAGTTGTCGGTAATTGATGAATATATTGGTTGTAAAAAAGTTTTTTCGCCGTGTGAATTTGCGGATAATATTTTCCAATTCTGTATTGGGTGGCCTTGGAATAAATTGTACAAAAGAGATTTTATTATAAAAAACGGGCTGGAATTTCAGAACCTTCGTCAGTCTAATGATACATATTTTGTACTTATGTCGCTGGTGCTTGCAAACAAAATCTCCGTTGTTGATGAAAGACTTGTTGTTCACAGATATCATGATAAATCGCTTGAATCAACGCGTTTTATTGCTCCGGAATGTTTTTATGAAGCGCTTGAAAAAATACGAAAAACTCTGATTTCGAAAAACATTTATCAAACTTATAAAAAGAGTTTTTTAAATTATTGCGTGTCTTTTTCTGTTTGGCACATGACATCTGTGGATGAAGAATCGCAAAAGGTAGTGAAACTCTATGTCAAGAAAATTTTGAAAAAAATACGATTTATAAGTTTCAAAAAAAGTTATTGGTATGATGAATGGTGCTACAACAATATTATTGAGCATTTCTATCCTCTTTTGTGGAATGCTGAACGGAGGAAATGTTTAATAAAACGAAGAATATTATCTGCAATACAAAAAATTAAAAGGACAAACGAATATATTAGGAATGTCTATAGGATAGTCAAATTTGCGATACCTTTTTCTGATTGGTGTTTGACAATAAAATCTTTGAAAAATATAAAAAAATACTTTTTATCGAAGAAAGAACCACCTGTTTTAAAGAGTTTTGTATATCATTTGGCTGACCATTGCAACTTATGTTGTGTCGGATGCGACCATTTTTCACCTCTGGCGAAACCAAAACTGACTGATGTTGAAGTTTTTAAATCAGACATTAAACGTTTTTCCAAAATTTCCGGCAAAAAATTATGTACATTGAAACTTATGGGCGGAGAGCCTCTTTTGAACCCAAAAGTTATCGATTTTATGCGTATATCAAGAAAATATTTGCCAAAAACAAGGGTAGAACTTGTAACAAACGGAATCCTTTTAAATTCTCAACCGGAGAAATTTTGGAAAGCATGCAAAAAATATTCAATTACGATTGTTGTGACAAAATACCCGATAAAAATAGATTTCAGAAAAGCGGAGGAAAATGCGCAAAAATATGGCATAGAATATGAATATTTTGGTAATACGGGAGAAGTAATAAAAACCAGTTACCATATTCCTCTGGATTTGGAAGGAACGCAGAATCCGGAAGAAAACTTTAAATCCTGTTTCCATGCAAATAATTGTATAATGATGAAGAACGGACGGCTATACACTTGTACAATTGCGCCCAATATAGAGCATTTTAATTTTTATTACGGATATAATATTCCTCTTGATTATTTTGACGGTATTGATATTTTTCAAACAGATTCTATTCAAGAGATTATTGATTTTCTCTCAAAGCCGATACCGTTTTGCAAATATTGTAATGTAGCCGGCAGGACATACGAAAACCCTTGGGAATTATCAAAACGGGATGTTTCCGAATGGACATAGTACCCGTCGGTATTATTGATAATTTGTCATGCTTAGGCTATCCTTATCATAGAGGAGAGTTTAAAATATGACAGTTATAGAAAAAGTTAATGAAATAAATGAAGTTCTGAAAGATGTTTTTGCTTTCACACAATCAAATGAGATTATAAAATCAGATTTTGAAGAATATCTTTCAACAATAGGTGCAAAAAATATTCAACTTAATCAAGTTGAAAAAATATTTCTGCCCTATGTTTTTGAACGCAAAATTGATGATAAATTTATTCTTGAAATGTACCTTGAAGAGAAAGGTGAAAACGAGGTTGCAAAAGGACTTTTGAATGCTCAGGCTTCGATTTTTGAAATCAAAAAAATCCTTAAAAACGGGTTTGAACTTTACAATCTTATTAACGAAAGAAACTATACCGTTTCTTCTCTTACAAAAATGACCAATTTCAGAGGGGTTTATGCAGGGCAATATATCGTAGCCAGAATTTTTGAATTTGCAGGTGAATATTATGTTATAGAAATTTCGAGTATTCTCTCTCACTCGCAGAAAGAAGAAGCCTATAGATATGCGGTTATGAAACTCGTTCAGTCGCCGAAACTTCTTTATAAAGATAATCCGGAAAAGGAAGCGGAAATTACTTCAACAATTGGCGAAATGTACCAAAAGTTCATAAAATCATTCGACAAAGATATAATCTTAACTACTAATAAACATGCGGATGAAATTATCGGTGCTTTTAACGAGGGTGAAGAAGTTGACCTTTCTGATAAAGGTTCTAACTTGGAGGAATATAAATTTTTCCACGTTAAGGAATTGGATAATAACTATTCGAATTTTTTGGAAAATTCAATGGGCGGGTTTGCTTCTCATGACGAACTTTATGATGTTGCGGTAATTTTCGATAAGGATAAAGGACTTTATGCCGTTCCTTTCTATGAAACCTTTTGCAAAGTCTTTGAAAACAAGGATTCCGTAGAAAATGCAAAACAGTGTGTAGAATATTTCCTTGCAAATGAATCTATTCCGGATACAATCCTAGAAAGAGTTTCAACCGAATATAAAAACTTTATGGAAGTTGTAAACGAACTTTTGGAAACAAATTACACATTTGAGGAATTGGTAAAAAAATACAAATCCGAGTATCTGGATTCAAAAATGTACTCTTCGGCAACAGTTCTGTTTTGCTCAAATGCATTTTCGGAAATATTCGATTATATTTCAACAGAACCAACCGCTCAACCGACCGCACCCGCGCGGAAAGTAGGCAGAAATGAACCCTGTCCTTGCGGAAGCGGAAAGAAATACAAAAACTGCTGCGGGGGTAAATAAAATTAGGTCGATATTTTGGTGACAAGCCGGAGGTTACTGTCAGACTTGATATAGTTCTGATAATTTTGTCGTGTTAAAGATTCTGTTATTTTGTCGTATTTGATTTTGTAGTTTGGTTGTGCTAGATTTAGGGTATAGTTTAATTGTTGCGTTGTTTTATAAATAGCGTTCAATAATTGAAAATTGAATAATTGTCGGGATGTAGCAGGTTCCCTGCGGGAAAGAGTCCGGTGGACTGTTTGCCGGAGGGCAGGCGAATGGAGAACCGTAAGGTTCGATGGAGCCGAATGATAGATATACCAAGCTGCGCCTGAAAAAGTTTGAAAATTGAATAGTAATGTGTCGGGATGTAGCGCAGCTTGGTAGCGCACCGTGTTCGGGTCGCGGGGGTCGCAAGTTCGAATCTTGTCATCCCGATTTTTTTATGCAAAAAATCGGTTTCCAAGTCGAACTTGCGTTCGTGTCTTGCTCGTTCGCGATGAACGGCAAATTCGGATTTTGTTTTATCAGAAACCGATGTTTCTTCAAAACAAAAGTGAATAAGTTGTCATTAATTTTCCTTTCATTTTATTGTAATAGTTGTTATAAAATGCTAAAATTCGATTATGAAAATTGAAGAATTATGGAATAATGCTGCAAATAGATATAGTTTTAACTCAATTATTTGGATGGTACTACTTGTTGTTATTACAGCGATACTATGTGTATTATACATTTTCATACCACACCTTGGCGGCGAATCACGAACAATAGTATTCTTGTTTCTCATAACAGGATTTCCTGCAGTTTTTGTCCCTTTGATAATCTTATTGACTATATACACTTTTGAAATTTTATACAAAAAAGAAAATAAAAATGTAAAATTCCGTATTAAAAATCATTTATTAACAAATGTTTGTAATAAAAAATATGTATTTGCTATTTCATTTATAATCCTCAAGCTAAATTTTGACCTTGATTTTAACACATATATAATAGTTTTTCAAAATGCAATGCTGAGTTTTAAAACAGAGATTGCATAGAATTGCAATATTTGTTATGCTAACTATATGTTTTTAAAATATATATTAAATGAACTGCCCAAAAGGTATAGCTACCACTTTTTTGCTTGGTTAGGTATAGTATTTTTCTTTTGTATTATTTGTACATATCTTGGTATTGTTAATTTTTCTAATTCAGATGAGGGTGTAATTATTTTATATGCATTAATAATGTTATTGGATAAAATTGCATTGTTAATTCTATTTATATTTCCTTTAATATTTTTTAAATTGGTTAAGAAAGAAAACAAAAATCCCGCATTTAGAATAAAAAATACTTTTCTAAGTACTAACAACATATATGCAATATTCTTGCTTTTATTATGTTTAATTACTTTATTTGCAATATATTTGATACTTCATACTATATTTTGCCCTGCAAACTACCATAAGTCTCCTGCCTTACTTGTTGATATCATATTAATTTATTTTATCGTATCAAAAACTAAGTAAACTTACCCTCCATGCAAATAGCAAGTTCTGATATAACTATCTACCTTTGTACCATCATCACGAGTATACCCAGTTACAGGATAATATCCAGGGCAATTTGTTGTATAGGAATTCTTGTTATTTTTTAAATCAGCTTTTTGTTTTCTTCTCCAAACTTTATCGAGATTTTGAGGAGAAGAAATAATTCGATTTTCAAGTGACTGCATTTTTTCAATAAAATGCGGATGTTTTGAATAGTTGTTAGAATTTATTTGATAACAAATTCCAATATGATTTATTGCATTCTCTGTTGCAACGAAATCATCAGGGTTACAATAATTTGTAATTTTATCTGCGTGAATTTGATACTTTTTATCAATCAAATTTTTTGTTCCGAAAGCATTAAAAGTAACAGCGGTGACATTTTTAATTGCACCAACAATTTGTGCCAAGCTACCCCCCAAAGAATGTCCTGTAACTGTAATATTGCAATTCGGATATTCTTTTTTTACATAATCATATACCCTTAATGCCGTATAAGCTTGTGAAGGTAGGCTATGATTAATCCACATTGCTAAATCATTTTTAAAATCTTGCCCGTCTTTTAATTCGGTGCCACGATATGCAATTACAATATCATTACCTTTTTTTAAGACACAGGCATAAAAACCATTATGCAAAGTAGATACCATCATTAGTTTATAACCGTTTGGTTCTTTGTACTCTGGGTGATAAGCATAAACAGACATAGCTTTAATTCTTCGTGTCTTCTGATTTCAAATGTTGTCATAAAAACCTCCTAATATTGATTTATAGTTGTAGATACGATAAAAACCTGCACTTAATTAATTTATTAGTGCAATTTTGTTATTTTGGCTTATCCTACGCAGTTATTTAATGAGATATGTGATAGTTATAAATCTCTTAACTTTGTTTCAAAGCGAGTATATTTTTTATTGTACTCATTTTTAAATTTCACCATATAATTGTAAAGAAAACTTTACATCTAAACTTAAAAATTAGTTGGTATAGTGCATTGATGTGGTTTGAACTGTTTGTAACCATTACTAACACAAGATTTAAACAAATTTGTTTTATCAGAAATCGGTGTTCCGGTTAATCAAGATTATATAATAGCGTCCAATACGTCGCCGATACTTTTTGCGGCATCTTCATCTGTTGTTCCGCGGATTATTTTTTCCAAAATCGAATCTCCCTTTAGCGGAGAAAAGGCGTTATCCTTAACGACTGACAATGCTTCTGATGCAGAATCCGCACCATCCAGTGCTACTTTAACTGATGTCATTCCGTCCGGTAAAAGGTGTGATATTGATGCTCCGACATCTTCGTGATTGTCCAGAAGTTTTTTCCCCTCAGATAAAAGTTCCCCTGATTTGTGTCCCGCTTCTTCTAATGACACCTCAACAACACTTCCGTCAGGAAGTATGTGATCAAAAGCATCTTTTGTGGATTTCATAATGTTGTTAGGATCCGGCAGTACATCTTTTGCTTTTTCCTTTGCTTCTTTTGCCGCTTGTATCAGTCTTTCCTGCATTGCGGTTCTGTGCGCTCCGGCTGCTGGATCATAAAACCCTCTAAAAGTAAAATTACCGTTAATGTTGGTTTGTGTTGTTGGTAAAATCATATGTACTCCTTAATCTTTAGTTTTTATAATATTAAATCGAAAAATTTTTATTTGCAAGACCGCTTTTCGGGGAGTTATATACAACTTACACAAAAATAAACTGAGTTGCAGACGTGCTGTCATTCCGAAGGGGTAAATAAACTTTGTTTCGGAATCTTACCGTTGGACAGACCCTGAAACAAGTTCAGGGTGACAGTTATATAGATTTTCAGTGTAAACTCATATATAAATCCCGCTTTTTATATTGAATAATAGACCAATTTTTGATATAATTTCAACACATCAATTTATTTTCTGCAAGGAGTTTTTATGACAACAATAGATCTCAACAACTTAAACAAATCTGTTAAAACAACTGTTAAACTGCAACAAGGCAGCGTTGAAAGTTTAAAATTCTTAAATGACATAGAAGGTCAAGTACAATTTTATGAAAGCGGAAGCGATATTATTGTAAAAGCATACGGCACAAAAGAATTGTATGGCGGGGTAAAAATTGTTGATACAAGAAAAACGCTTGTTACTTACACCTATAAAAACGGTGCAAAAGTCGGAGATATGGGTAGTTTAACTTTAACAACCGATTGGTTTAGTGCAAATCTGCTTAGTGAAATTTATGATCCGGTTAAAAAGAGAAACAAATATACAGGAACGTTTTTAAGCGAAGAAGTCAATTCCACTTCCGCTAACGAAACATTTGCACTCGGAACGGGAGAAGACCGAATAAATTTTGATTTTTCAACAAAACAGGGAAAAGACACAATAAATATTTCAAAAGGTCAAACGTTGTATCTTGATGTTCAAAACGGTGATGATTTAGATTATAAATATACAAGAAGCGGAAATGATCTTACAATAAAAGGAACAAGATATTATGATAACCCATATAATATCAAAGCGATTGTAAGCATTGCTTCAAAAAAGAACGGTTTTATCTATAATGTCGGAATAAAAGCGTATGATTACAATGAAGAAACGCATACATACAGTAAAAATGCCGATGCTGTCATTAAACAAAGTTCGGGTGCTTTAGTCACGACATCTTATATGTTGGAAGCCTACGGACTAAAAGCCGGAAAAACATATACTATATATGCATCTTCTCCTTATTCAGTGGGTGATATAGAGACAAAAATATTTTTGGGACAAATACAACTTCTTAGTGATTGCATATATGATTTCACAAGGACTGCACCTATTACACAGGAATTAATCAGCCAGATAACGCTCAAAGACTATTTCAAAAACGGAACACCGGATTGTGTTACGGGAAATCTCATTGACCAGACAGCACTTGTCGAAGTTCTAAATGAAAGTTACGATAGAAGTGGTGCGAAAAAGGCTCAAACAATCAAAGACACTTTCTTTGATGAAGAACTCTATGGCGGAACAAACGGGGATAAAATCACTTCCTCCGGCGGTAATGACAGAATAGAAGGCGGAAAAGGAAACGACACAATCACTCTCGGAAGCGGAAACAAAGACATTTATA
>JAFXYU010000010.1 GCA_017541565.1 bacterium
AAAACACGCACAAATTATCCGAGACCATTTGCCACACTCTCCTGCCAAATCAGGACCATTAAAGGATTTACGCAAAGTAAAAATAATTGAGACAGTTGCCTCAACTATGAAACCACAGCCACTTGTGTCGGCAATGAATAAAACTTTGGGAGTAATAACTAATCCTAGCCTCAAAGTTAAATTAGGCTTTGATTCTACCCCGACATTTAAAGTTAATCCTAAATATAATATTGCAACGATCCCGGATTTGAATATTATGCAAAAAAATAATGTTATTCAAATGCCACAAATAAAAGCACCAAAATATGAACTGCCAACAGTTCCGCAATTAAAAGTTGTAAATAAATCTCCGGATGTTTTATCAACATCAACTCTAAATAAACAGACTCAATTTAATAAAACACAGAACAGTAAAACAACAACTAATTCTTCGGTTATAAATTATAATCCGACCATTTATTTTACAGGAACTGCGACAAAGGACGATTTTAAACAAATGCTAAAACAACATAAAGAAGAACTTTTGAGACTATTAAAAGCCGAAAGTGAAAGGAAAGTGAGGTTGGCATACTAATGTTTGCACAACTTGGGGACATAATTTTTGAAGTTATACCTTCATTTAACGGACATAATCAAACAACCTCATATCATTATGTTGAACATGAGCGAATTGATAATAAACCTCTGTTGCAATACTTGGGAAAAAATCTTCAGGAAGACGAATTGATTTTGAATTTTCATCAATCATTCTGTGTTCCGGAATTAGAAATAAAAAAACTTAAAACCGCAGCAGATAAAGCAGCACCTTTAAAATTTATCAAAGGAAATGGTGAGTATGTTGGTGTTTTCGTAGTTGAAAAAATACGAGAAACTGCCGAACAAACGAGTGCCAAAGGAGATTTAATTTCAATTCAGTTAGAAGTTACTCTTAAGGAATATGCCGGCAATATACCTGAAGAGAAAAATAAACAGAAAGGATTTAAGAAAAAAGCGTGACGGAATTTTATTCATACGTTACAAAAGACAATGACAGATGGGATTTGATATCGCACCATTTTTATAACACACCGACTCTTTATGAGGCAATTATAAAAGCAAATCCCAATGTTGAAATAACTCCGATATTACCAGCCGGTGTTAAATTAAAGATTCCAATTTTGGATGAATCAGAAACTATCAAGTTTGAACTTCCTCCTTGGAAAAAATAAGCAAAAAAAAGCACTCTGAGGTCGAGTGTTAATACCTGATTTTAAAATGAAATTTATTGCATGCTCATGCTACTAGGCTTTTCCATGACTTGCAACATGTTAAGACAAAAATTTACAAACCCCGAAAGTGAAAAATGTTAGTTCCGATTTTTGAATTATTTTATGAAAAGAAAAACATAACAAAAGATGTGTCCCCGTATGTAACGAATATCGAATATACGGACTATGAACATGGACAGTCTGATGAATTACAGATTACCTTTGAAGATTCAGGCAAACAATGGCAGTCCTCTTGGCTTCCGTCAAAGGGCGATTCTCTTCGTGCCTATATCGGCTATCAGTCAGAAAAACTTTTAAACTGCGGAACATTTGAAATTGATGAGCTTGAATATTCCGCACCACCTGACGAAGTTATTGTAAAAGGACTTGCGACAGGAATTAAGAAACCTCTCCGGCAGAATAATTCTGTCGGCTATGAAAATAAAACCCTTAAACAAATTGCAAAGGAAATCGCTGACAGACAGGGATTAACTTTAGTTGGCAACATTGAAGATATAAAAGTGGACAGAATCACACAAGATAAGGAACGTGATTTAACATTCCTGACAAAACTTGCGGAACAATACGGATATATCTTCAAAGTCGCAGAGCGTAATCTTGTTTTTTATAATG
>JAFXYU010000081.1 GCA_017541565.1 bacterium
ATATTTGTATAGTTCTGAACCAAAGGTCGGTCTTTGCGGATCCGAACCTTTACGAGTCAGAAGAATTATTGCGATGCATTGATTGATATCATCAACACCCTCTGCCACATCACCGATGGTGTTGAGTTTTACTTGCCAATCAACGTATGTTATTTCATTTAAATTTGTCATTGGGGTAAATATATCTTTCGTTTTATTATTTCCTTACATACTTTGATGTGGGGATGAGGTTGGACTTCCTTTATTGCCGGTATGAGTATGTCCGTTATATGTGTTTCTCATATCTTGCATTGAGGACTTTTTATCAGTAATGTCGGCATCGGATTTTATTCCTTTTGTATTTTTCAGGTTTCCATCGTGTTCAATGTCACCGATTAATTTCATCTTTTGAAAAACAACTGTAAGTGTTTTCTCTTCTTTATTTGCGTGAATAGAGGCTTCGCAGTCGAGGTTGATTCCCATTTCTTTTTCGGATTGAAGAATCGGTTTATCTTCCGCAGAATAAATTGCTCCGAGAATTACACCATCTTCTGAATTTTCATCCATAAGGCAAGCCACTTGTTCGCCCACATCCGGCATTACATAAAATTTATCTTTGAGTGTTTTTGTCTGAAGAACAGGAAGCCAAAACGAAGTTGAATCATCATCGCCAAAGTTCACTCTTGCCAAAACGTTTATTGCATCTATTTGTGAAACGACTCCAAATCTTAACACGATTCCACCTCGCAATAAGTTTTGTATCCTGAAATCCTGTCGAAAACGTGACGAGCTTCGGTTATGTGATATCTGCCTGAAAAATGTCCGACACCTTTTATCTCAATATTTAATCCTGCAATTAAATAAGGATTACCGACAAATTCAAGCGAACCCTCAATTTTTGTGTCAGACCGACCAAGAGCAGCTTTAGCCTGAACAAGTGCTTGTTTTTTACTCGTGCATCTTGTTGTGATTTTTAGCGTGTCACCTTTTACAACTGATTCGTTTTTAGCAGAAGCCGTTAAGGTTTTCTTTTTCTTCGGATCAAAATATTTTACTTGCACCGCTTTATATTTTTGACTGGTTTTTTCTCTAAAGCTGATGCTTATTAAATCTGATTTATAAAAGATTTGTGAGGATTTTGCAGTTTTGAGTTCCCGGACATTATAAAATACCAAGTTACCCTCTGCGACTTTGAAGATATATCCGTATTGTTCGGCAAGTTTAGTCAGGAATGTTAAATCACGTTCTTTATCTTGTGTGATTCTATCTACTTTTACATCTTCAATGTTGCCAACTAAAGTTAATCCCTGTCTGTCAGCGATTTCCTTTGCAATTTGTTTAAGAGTTTTATTTTCATATCCGGCAGAATTCTTTTGACGAAGCGGTTTTTTAATTCCTGTCGCAAGTCCTTTTACAATAATCTCATCAGGAGGTGCAGAATATTCCAACTCATCAATTTCAAACGTTCCGCAGTTTAAAAGTTTTTCTGCCTCATAACCGATATACGCACGAAGCGAATCGCCCTTTGTAGGAAGCCAAGAACCCTGCCAAAGTTTCTCTGAATCTTCAAATGTAATCTGAAGTTCATCAGACTGTCCATGTTCGTAATCCGTATATTCGATATTTGTTACATACGGGGACACATCTTTTGTTATATTCTTTTTTTCGTAGAATAATTCAAAAATAGGTACTAACATTTTTCACTTTCAGGGTTATGTAAATTTTTGTCTTAACATGTTGCAAGTCATGGAAAACTTGAGTAGCATGAGCATGCAATAAATTTCATTTAAATTTTAGGTATTAGCACTCGACCTCAACGATTGCTTTTTTTTTGCTTATTTTTTCCAAGGAGGAAGTTCAAACTTTATGGTTTCTGATTCATCCAAAATCGGAATTTTTAATTTGATGCCGGAGGGAAGCACAGGCAGAATTTTCACATCTGGATTTGCTTTTATAATCTCTTCATAAAGTGTCGGGGTATTATAGAATTGGTTTGAAATCAAATCCCATCGGTCATTGTCTTTTGTAATGTATGAGTAAAATTCAGTCATTATGCTTTTTTCTTAAATCCTTTTTGAGTGTTTGTTGCTTCTTTGACTTGTCCTGCATACTCACGCAGCCTGACATCCATTTGAACGGATACTAAGTCACCTTCAGGACTTGCCTGTTCTGTGGTTTGTTTTATTTCTTCAACAACGAATATGCCGACATATTCGCCATTTCCTTTGATAAATTTTAAAGGGGATGCTTTATCCGCAGCCGTCTTTATTTTTTTTATTTCATCTTCAGGAACACAGAATGTTTTGTGAAAATTCAAACGGATTTCTTCTTCCTGAAGATTCTTGCCCAAGAACTGCAAAAGAGGTTTATTTTCGATGCGGTCGTGTTGGACAAAGTTGTATGAGGTAGTTTCGTTAAGTCCGTTAAAGTAAGTTATAAGTTCAAATTTTATGTCTCCTAACTGTGCAAACATTAGTATTTAACTCTTTCCTTGCGTTCTTCTTCATTTCGGACTAAACGTAAAATCTCGTTTTTGTGTTGTTTCAGAAGTTGTGCAAATTCTTCTTTTGATTCTTTGCCTGTGAGGTATATTGTGGGGTTATAATTAATAACTGTTGATTTGGTTGAATTAGATTTATTCGGTTGCCTGTTTTCTGCCGTTTCTTTTGTCTGTTTTGGTTTTACGGAAGATGTGGTCATTATATTTTGTGTTGCCGGAATAACTCTTAATTGCGGAATCGGATTAATATTAAATCTTGGTGTTGCCTTAAAATTCGGATTTGCAATTACTTCTAAAGATTTATTCATTGCATCTACAAGCGGTTGTGGTTTCATTGTTGATGCAACAGTTTCGATAATTTTTACTTTATGCAAATCTTTTAATGGTCCTGTTTTTGCAGGAGAGTGCGGTAGATGGTTTCTAACAATTTGTGCGTGTTGTTCAATTGCGTTCTGAGTTCTTCCACGTTTTGATAAGATTCCGTCAGCGAGCATATCGCCTATTTTTTTACCAAACTCAAAAACTTTAGCAATTAATTCCGTAAACTTCAGAATAATATCGGCGATGGCTTTACCGAATCTGACACCCATCTTCTCGGCAGCTCCGCCTGTGTCCTCGACTGGTTTTAAAATCTTTTTAATCCAATCAATAAGTGCTTTTATAGGGGTAAGAATCGGGGAAATCGCATCAGCAATTCTTTTGAATAATGGCATAAGCGGTTGAAGTCCCTCACGAAGTCCTTGCCATACACCTTTAAAAAATGCTGTGATTGGTTTCCAATATTTATAAATCAGTAATGCAGCAGCTCCGATTGCAACTGCTATCCAACCAACAGGAGAAGTCAGGAGAGTTAAAGAAAATGTCCTGAATGCAACAAGAGCATTTTTAATCATACCGGGAAGTCCTAAAAATCCGTTTTTAATTGCCGTTAAACCTCTTACTGTCGCAGCAGGGATTCCTTTGACAACTGCAACAGTCCAATCCTTAAATGCTATAACTGACTGCGATATTGTTTTCGGCAGATTTTTGAAATTGGTTACAAAATCAGAAAAGCCGGATTTAATTGCTTTCCGCATTTCTTTATCGAGTCGTGTTATATCTGAAAGGAATGCTCCAAAATAACCGCCCTGTCCGTTTAAGAATCGTATATTTAATGAACGGAGGTTTAAAAATTGGAATAAATCACCAAGCAAAAATTTTATTTTAGGTGCAATGGTTCTTATTCCTGCAAGAGCCTGTCCGTATGCACCGACAAACTTTCCTATAATCATTATTGCCGTACCGACACCCGTCAGTAAAAGTCCGAGTCCTATTGTTCCGATTACACCGAAGAATAAACCTTTTTGTAATGCCGGATTCTGATTTATTTTGGTTAACCATTCATTCAATTTTTGAATCGGTTCGTGCATATATGGGAAGACTAACTCTTTCATGTTGATTTTTAAGAGTTTAAATTGCTCGTTTGTTGTTTCAAGCATATGGTTAAAGTCTTCATCCATTACTCCGTTTGCATTCAAGGCAGCATCTTTAATCCTCCGATATTCATCGAGGTTTTGCATCATTGGTTTAAGGAAATTTAAGTCTGTTTTATTCCTGAAGATTTCTGACACAGCAAATACATCACCATGAGTAAGTTGGTTGATTAAATCGACAATTTCCTCAATAGGATCCTTGTTCTCCGCAATAACTCTATTTAAGAAATTCGGAAGATTTACACCATATAATTCTTCAAATCTTCTGACTGCCATCGGTGATGTAATACTTTGTAAGAAACTTTCAAAGTTTGTGGCAGCTTCGGGAGCTGAACCTGCACCTTTCATCGCAACTTGCAAAGCAGCACCTAATTGAGTGACAGCAGGAATTCCTTTCATTCCTAACATCGCAGCACCGGCAGTCAAAGATGGGAACGCAGCAGACATATCTTTTAATTCAAATCTGCCCTCTTTACCGGCTTGTGCCAAGATGTCCATTGTTTTACCCAAATCAGCAACGTTTACTTTCAGGTTATCCGTAACTGCAAAAGCCGTCTTTGAAATATCAACTATTTCTGCTTGTGCTGCCGTTGCAGTTCTACCGATTACATTCATATAATCGAGTGCGGCTTCGGGAGCAATACCTGATGCAACAAGAACATTCAAACCTTCAGATATTTCACTTCTGAATTGGTTTGTATATCGGGAAATATCGCCAAGCCTTTTATCCATCTCCTCCAATTGTTTTGCTGATAATTGTCCCACGTTCCCTAATTCACGAAGTCGGTGTTCCATAGCAAGTGCTTCGGGAATGGCTTCCGTAATGCCGAGTTTATAAGCAAAGCCCATGCCGGCTGCTGTGAGTCCGGCACCGACTTTTGCTATATTTTGCCCGAGTTTATCTATTGATTCTGAAGTTGCTCTGATTTTCTTTTGTAATTCATCAAATTGTTGTTCAGATTTATTTACGGCATCACGAATCACCCTCGACATTTTGTCAAAGGCAACAAGAGTTAATGATATTTTCATCATATTATCTAACATTGATTCTCAAGTTCCTCGGTTCGTTGATTCGTGTATTTTATTGTTTGTCCGCACCAGTATGCTAGGGTTGGGATTGGCATATTACATATTTCCGTATATTGCCATCCCGTTACCTTGCACAGATGAATTATTGACTGACTGTCGGGGATGCAGGAGCATCTGTTTTGATGTACTCCTTTGGTTTTACTGTCTGCACTTTCTCGGTTTGTAACTTTCCCGATATTGCAGTTTGAAGAGTAATGACATCTTCAAGAGGCAATTCCAAGATGTCTTCATAAACTAACTTTTGTCCGTCAATTTCAGTTAGTTCCGCAATAAGAGCATAAGGAATCTCTTCTGAAGTCTTTGCTTTTTGTTGTGCTTGCAGTAAATCGTATCCGATTCCGTTTCTCACATTTGCAATTTTTCCGTTTGATAAAGTGAATGATTTTGACATAAATTTTCCTCCTTGTAAAAAATGGGGTAGTAAGTTTGTTTTAAATGTTGTTTAAAAGTTGTTTAAATTTCTCTGTATTGAATTTTTAGGTACTGTCAGGTATAAATTTATACACCTGATATTTTTAAGAGCCTTTAAAAGGCTTCTGTCATTTTTAAGGTTTCGTATTTTTTTCTTGTTGAAATATCGACAGGGGAATATGGAGTGGAACAGGATATAAGTGCCAAAGCTAATGCCCAAAAGCGGTTAGCGTGTCCGTTTACTTCTGATGTCTCGGCATCAAATCGTATATTCCCTGCCTTTGTTGTTACTTTACGAATTGAGTGTAAATCTTCTCTTATATCGTGTTCTGCCGGTATAAAGACAGATTTATCTTCAAAATTTGTTCTGAGGTTGTATGCCATTTCCTCTTTGGATTTATTTGTGAACATAACAGCCTCAACTCTGTATTGTCCGAAATCTCTGACAGCTTGTTCTGCTAACTGCATACCCAAGCCGGTTGAGTCAATACAGCATCGTCTGAGTTTTGGATGTTTTAAGATTTCGGATATTATTTCGTATTGAATGTGGAACGGAGTTTTTTCCAATACCTTAACCATTCGTGTATATTTCACGTTTTCAAATCGTTCCACGCACCATATAACTGTTAAGTCTTTTCGTCTGCCGATATCAATTCCGACATATAAATCGCCCTGAATATCCTCAAGCGGTTTTAATATATCTGTTTTTTCACAAGTTGCGATTAAATCGTAAGGTAAAAATGCACAGGCTTCGTCAATAGCAATACAGCAATATTCCTGAAACCATGTGTAATCATCAAAACAGTCTCGGCAAACTTCATCCAACCATTCCTGTCTTTCCTCCGGCGTGGTTTCTCTGCCGTAGATTTTATCAACAAGTCCCTCTTCAACTGCAAGTTGTATCGGCACTTTATGATGACTCCAATTTAATTTGTGTTTCATAACTTGGTCGAGGAATTTGTAATAAAGACAGTTTTGTCCGTTATGTGTTGATAGAATCCTTAACGGATATCCCCACGTTATACATGGTCGAGCAGCTTTCCAAAGCTCCATTGCTGATTTATGGAATGCAAACTCATCAAGTACGACTTTTCCGCCTTTAGAACGGAATCCTTTAGGATTTGATGATAGTGCGTTTATTTTGCATCCGTTTTTAAATTCTATAACGTAGGCTTTAATATCTTTTTCAACATCAATAATCACTTCGCCATAGGATTTTGTTGCTGTATCAAATAACTTCGCCCATTGTTCGCAATAATCAATATATTCTCTCGCAGCTGATTCATCTGCTGATGAGAACCAAACAGCAGGGACACGTTTATATACGCAGTCCCTGACATCTTCGTAAGATTGGACATAAGTTGCTCCGATTCTTCGGGACTTTTCCCATATCTTTACTTTTGAATTATCTTCTAACCA
>JAFXYU010000082.1 GCA_017541565.1 bacterium
ACATCTGAAGAAACTCTCGGTAAGACGCGATATGAACTTTTAAAATTAAATAATCCGCATTTGGTTGGTGAATATGCAGGTGTTTACAATAATGTAAATGCTATGCTTACAAATGAAGTTAAAGAATTTGCTGATAAAGTAATTGAACAGGTTAACAAGTCTTCTGATACAAAGTTGCTTGATGAGTCAGGAAACTATACAGAGTACGGTGAATATATAATTGAGTATTTAGGTATGGATATTGCTCACCATGCACTTTTAAAATCACTTTCGGGTGAACATTTCAGAGCAAAAGTTTTGAATAATGGCGATTTATATTATGATATAGATAAAATTAAAGAGAATACATCGCTTAAAGCATTGGGTATAAATGCATCTAATCCGAAAGAAGAAGCGGAAATTCTTCAAAAACTTATGAAGAGCGGATTAAAAAAATTGTCTGATCAGGATGTCGATATTGTTTCAAAATCTATATTGAAGAGAATAGAAGGTACTAATGTTAACAGTTTTAGACTCGATGAGGCTTTCAGAAATAAAGCATCATTAGGTCCTGCAATTAGGCTTGATGCTGCAAAAGATTTAAGTGATCAAGATGCTGTCAGAAACAGGGAATCTTCTTTTGATGATGAGTTTAATAAAGCAATAAAATTTTGGAGAAGTTTTGTACAAGCAATAAAGGCGGAAAATCCAAATGCGTACATTGTAGCCGAACTTACCGATATTCCGGATATGATGAGATTTACTTACGGTCAAAAATCCTGTCCGTATGACGGTAATACTAATGTCAATAATTGCATATTCAATGGCGATATTGATGCACAGACTAAATTTTTCAATGAAACTGGTATAACAACGGAGGCTGGTTATTCATATCTGTTTACTAACTTGCTTGCAAATTTTGCTCCTGAATTTGAAAAAGGTGAATGGACTCAAGATACACATGATGCTTTTAAAAACCGTGTTGATTTAATTATGCAGAACAGAAACCCTGATTATTTAAGAAATCTGTATACTTTTATAGGCAATCACGATAAAACCAGAACAATTCAAGGCTTGGCAACGGATATGAGATTGTTCCAATCAAGAATTTCTTATACATACAATGAAAACGGTTCAATAAATTTTGATGTTGAAAGCGATCAAAGACAAAAAGTTATACAAATTTTATCCGGTGTGACAAATTCAAAAGATGTGCCCATTGAACTTCGTTTGAATGTTGATAATATGGATTATTTCCGCACAATTAGTCCTAAGGCTGTCGCACAGGCTAAAACTTTGATGTATCCAGTAAAAGAAGATTTGAAGGATATTGTCAGCCAAAGTGATATTGATTTGATAACGAATGCAATTGTAGACTTAGCAAACGGTAATTATCTTTCCGAAAAAGATACAAAATCAATGACAAGAATTAATATTCCTGAAATCTCAACTCTGGAAGGAGTTGTAAATCAAATTCTTAATATGGCTGAAAATCACGGTTTTGATTTGAAGCCTGAAGCAAGGCAGTATCTTTTAAAATCAGTTTTAGAACAAGCGGAGAAGTTAGATATTAATAACTATCTTGTACACGGCGATTTTAATTGGGCGCAACCGAACGAAAAAGTTTCTGAAAATAACAGACAACATTTGCAAGAAATCCTTGGAAGAGATGATGACGGAAGCAACTATAGTCTATATACGTTGCAACTTGCAAGGCTTGTAAGAGATGCATATAATAATTCCAAAAACGGTGATTATGCAAATCCGGCTTTTGACAATGCTCTTATTGATTTTATTAATAAGTACAATAGGAGTTATGTTGAATCAAGAACTTCAGAACCTGAAAAATTTGAAAGTCGAGACATAACAAGAAACAAAGATTCATTCGGCGTCAAACCTTTCGAAAATGTAATGGATTGGGTAATGAATCAAGCCGAATTTAAGTCTGGTAAGAAATTTAAAAACAGAGAAGAAATTGTTAACAGGGTTGTAACATCAATAACGGAGCCGGCAATCCAAAAGCAAGCCATGATGCTTGCGTATCTTTCAGGCTTAATTGGTGCACCGACTGTATATGCCGGTGATGAATACGGTATGAGCGGATATGATGATAAAACAAAGAATCGATATCTTCAAAACAGAAATATGGTACTAAGAAACGGTGTGAATGCTAAACGTTATTCAAAAGAAATAAATGGTGCTTTAAGCGCGCGTTCAGATAAGACTTTGCAAGCATTGAATTCAGGAACTCCTTATGAAATGGATATTTTGGTTAACGGGATGAACCGTGATGCTGTAATGAAAAGACTTGCGGAAATTAGACACTTGTTGGATAAGACAAAGCCTGATAAAGTTACCGAAGATTCTTTGAAGCAAGAACAACGACAATTAAGCAAAGAACTGGCGAAAGTTTCTTATATGATGTACTCTTCAAATGGTGATGCCGTTGTTTCTGTTTTCTATGCAGGAGATGTTAATCATTCTAACAGACACGATTACTTTGCAGATTACGGTATAAAAACAGAATCGGAACGTCAGGCTTTCTTTAAGGAAAATAATATCGAAAATATTAATCCGAATAATAAATATGTTCCGATTCAGCAGAAGACCGAACTTGATGCAATTCTTCTCGGCGCAGGTATCTCTCTTCCTATAGGAACACTTTTTGTGAATGCAAATGCAAGAGATAAAGCACAGTATATCGTAAAAGAAATTAACGGCAGGCGCGGTATCGTAAGAAAAGACGGCGGCAAAATAATTATGGATGGTCTTACTGCTAAAAACGGTGTAATGCTTTTGAAGAGAATTAAAAATATTTTATTCAAGGGCAATAGTTATAATGCCAGTTATAATTTAGTTTCAAACCCTTATAAAACTCCGGAGACGTCTGTTGAAGGCAGGAATCTCTCGTTAATTTCAAAATAAAATGTTTTAAAAGATTTTACTTGCAATAATAACCGTATTATGTAATAATGAGCATAAGGTTGGGAGTTAGCAGAGAATGTAGGTTCTCTTTATAACTTTTTTTCCCTTTGGCAGTGAATTAGGTGTCTGTCATTTTATGTTTACCAAGAGCATGAGTAATCAACGTTAATGGCTGAATTTAAGTTTAATTATGATTTTTTAAAGAATAACGCGACATCAGGCAGTTGGCGGCGCGGATATGAATATTATTCTAAGGATATGATATTGTCTGCTGTACCTGAAAAAAACTTTTACAAAGGTAAAGTCAAAGGTAATTATCAAGATTTTTATACGACTGATTTGATTTTTAAGAAAAATAAAGTTGAGGCGAGATGTAATTGTCCTTTGAAAGAGGAGTGGTGCAAACACTCCGTTGCGATTGCCCTCAAAGCAATTGAAGAAGGCGCTTACGATAATTTTATGTATGATAAATATCAAGTTGAACCGGATTTAACTGATATTGATACAGCATTAAAAGAACCGGCAAGAGGCAGTTATATCTTTCATTTTAATCCCAAAAGGCGCCAAAACTTTTTCTCAATACTTGTTAGGGACAGGGCTACAAATAAAATTGTACGTTCTTTGGAAGGTATTTTAAGAGCGCTTATTGAAATTCAGAAAGTTACTCCGAATTTTGAACTTAATGATGCTCAAAAAGTCGAAATACAATTGTTCCAAATGATGCTTAAAATTGCAAAACAGGACAAGAAAGCGGGATGGTACGATATTCCGATTACAAAATTTGCGCCGGTATTTCCTATGATGGCACAGTTGGAAGAAGTTCTTGACGAGAGAACGAAAGACAGAATCAGGTTTACCGAAAATGTGTGGACTCTTAATTTGGATGTTTCTACCACGAATGTGAACGGTGGTACTAATATTGTACTGGAACTTTTTTGGACAAGACCTGATAAGGATGAAACGTACCCGTTTGAGGAGATAAAGTATTTTTCACGTCAAATTAAATGGGGAAGATATAAGAATATAATCTTTCCGATTAATATAGCGATGAATGAACTTCCTCAAAGTATTATAAAATCAACCTTTACAGATTTGAAGGATGCAGACGGCGGCAAATTTGTATATGAAGATTTACCTCATCTTCAGGAAATTATGCCTGTAAGAATTGCGGAAAATATCAGCGGTCTATTGATGGATCACAAACCTCCGCTTAACGTAGTTACGCTTGGAATTGACTATGACCAATCTCTGAAAGCATCATTGGAGTTCGATTATTCAGGTGTCAGAGTCCCATATTCAAAGAGTAAAGAAAAATCTCCGTATATTTCGGTAAAAAGTGATGAACAAGACTTGGTTTATTGGATTAAACGTGATTATGAGCATGAACAAATGGCTTATAATATGCTACTTGCTTGTAAATTTGTTCCGATGCAGACTAATAACCTTGCATTAGAAAAAGAAAACGCAATCGATTTTTATAATTATTATATCCAGCAAGCCGGAGAAGGATGGAAGTTTGAAGAACACGATGATATGAATTTCTTTAAACTTATGAAAGAGCCTTTTAAGATGTGTGCAAAAATTGATTTTTCAGAAGAATCAATTGACAGTATGGAAATTCAACTTTATGGTCAGGTAGGAGAAGAAGTAATTGACTTCGATGAAATATATGAGACAATTCAGAGCGGAGAAAAGTATGCCAGAGTAAGAAGTTTAGGTTTTGTAGAATATCCTGCGCAGAATATTTATGCAATTATGCGTTCATTTAACTCTTTCGATGCATATAGAAATAATGAAAACAAATTTTTGGTAAAGACATATCGTGTTGGTCTTATTACCGAACTTCAGAATCAAGGTTTTGAACTTGTGATGAGCGAAAAATTCCAAAAATTCTGGGAGCAGATTTCAACATTCTCAACTACAACCGACAGTGCAGATATACCAAAAGAGGTCAATGCCGAGTTTCGTGAATATCAGATTAAAGGTTTTAATTGGTTGTGGTTTTTATATCAATATGGCTTAAACGGTATTCTTGCAGATGATATGGGGTTGGGTAAAACCTTGCAAGCATTGACTCTTTTGCAAAAAGCAAAAGATGTTGACGGTCCTATGCCCACACTGGTTATTACTCCGACTACTGTTGTCTTTAACTGGGAAAACGAAATTCAGAAGTTTACTCCGAATTTATCTTGTTTAAAAATCCAAGGTGCTGAGAGAAAAAATCTTTTTAAAGAAATTCCTAACTATGATATTGTTATTACCAGTTATGCACTTGTCAGACGTGACATTGCAAAACTTAAAAAATATAAATTCAGATATGTTATTTTGGATGAATCTCAAAATATTAAAAATGCAATTTCTCAGACGGCGCAGTCGGTTAAGGAATTGCAATCAGACCACAAACTTGCACTTTCCGGTACTCCGATTGAGAATAAATTGGAGGAACTTTGGTCTGTATTCGACTTCTTAATGCCCGGATTCCTGTTTAATGTCGCTGAATTTAATTACAGGTATGTTAATCCGATTATGGAAAGACAGGATAAAACTGTTGAAAAACGCTTAAAATTGCAGATTTTCCCATTTATATTAAGACGTATGAAACGCGATGTTGCAAAAGACTTGCCGGATAAAGTCGAGAATATGGCATATTGTGAACTTACTGATGAGCAACGAGATTTTTATCTCGAAGTTCTTGACAGTACTAAAGAGGAACTCTTCAAGAGTATCGAACTTAACGGTCTTGAAAAGAGCAGAATGTCTATTTTCTCAGCACTTCTTCGAATGCGTCAGATATGTTGTCACCCGAGATTATACGATAAAGAGCATGTTAAAGGCGATATGAAATCAGGTAAGTTTGAATACTTAAAAGGTATGATACAGCAAATTATTGAAGAAAAACATAGAATTCTTTTGTTCAGCCAATTCGTAGATATGCTTGATATTATTAAAGGATGGCTGCAAAGAGAAGGTATACCGTTTGAATATTTAACGGGTAAAACAAAAGATCGTCAGGCTGCTGTTGAAAACTTTAATAATAATGAAAAGATACCTATCTTTTTAATAAGTTTGAAAGCAGGCGGAACAGGTTTGAACTTGACGGGTGCCGATTATGTAATTCATTATGACCCTTGGTGGAATCCTGCGGTTGAAGATCAGGCAACTGACCGTGCTTATCGTATCGGTCAGACCAAAAAAGTGTTTGTATACAGGCTTATTACTAAGAACACTGTTGAAGAAAAAATCCAGAAGATTAAAGGACGTAAACGCGATTTAGTCGACAGTGTAGTTTCGATTGACAGAAATATTACAAAATCTCTTACTATGGAAGATATTAAAGACATCTTCTCTGTTGATTAGTATAATTTTGATTTAAGTATTTGTGCTGCAGAAATAAGTATGTCTATACTGGTTGAAAATGGCGGTGCATAAGTCAAGTCAACATCAATTAATTCTTCTACGGTTATTCCTCTTAAAAGTCCTATCGCAACGGTATTTACTCTTTTGTCTGCATCTCCGCATCCGATTGCTTGTGCGCCGAGAATTTTGTGCGAACGTTTGTCCGCAACGAGTTTTAGTGTGACATTTTTGACTTCAGGCATATATCCTGCTTTATCTCTTTTTGTTATTACAATTGAAACAGTATCATAACCGAGTTTTGTTGCATCTCTTTCCGAAAGACCTGTTCTTGAAATATTTAAACCGTTAAATCTAAGAACGGCCGAACCAAGAATCCCCTCAAAGTCCTCTACTCCTCCGGATAAATTTATTGCTGCCACTCTGCCCTCCTTGTTTGCAGTAGAACCTAGAGGTATCCATACAGGCGTATTAGATATCATATTTATTTTTCTGCACAATCCCCGCAAGCATAAATATCCGGAATGTTTGTTTGCATACGGCTATTTACTTTAATTGCCCCGGTTGGACCGATTGTTATACCTGCTTCTATAGCCAAATCAACTACAGGTTTTACTCCGGCAGATATTATAACCATATCAGTGTCAAATCCGTAACCTTTTGAAGTTATCACATCTTTTATGTATTCATCTCCAATTAGTTCGGTTACGGTATCACTATTAATTATTTTCAACAGACCGTTAGAATTTTCAAGGACATATTCTTGTATAAGTGAAGATATGTCTTCATCAAACATAGATAAAATAAATGGTGATTTTTCGACCAACGTAACATGTTTTTTATTTTTAATAAATGCTTCGATAAGTTCTACTGCAATATAACCTCCGCCTATAATTGTAATATGTTTTACATCTTTAAGTGCAGATTTTATAGCAATGCCGTCGTCAAGAGTTCTGAGTTTGAACAGATTTTTAAAATTTTTGTTAACAAAATCCGGCATAAATGCCTCTGCTCCCGTTGCAATAACTAATCTATCGTATTCAACAAAATACCAATCTTCTTCTTCCAGATCTTTCACCGCTATTTTTTTATCCGCAGACAAGATTTTCATGACTTGTTGTCTTGTGTGAATATGTATACCGCTTTTTTCAAATTCTTCTACGCTTCTTACTATAAGTTTTTGCCAATCCTGAAAATCTCCGGCTATATAATACGGCATTCCGCAGGAAGAATATGATACAAAATTATCTTTTGTATAAATATGTACTTCCGCGTCAGGAAGTTCCCGCTTTGATTTTGCCGCGGCTTTAGCACCTGCTGCAACTCCGCCTATGATTATGATTTTCATAATCAAATTTTTAAAGAAAATTATATGTAAAACAATTATACAATCAGGGAATTATGAAATTAAAATCTCATATAGGTTTTTCAAAACTTCTTCAACAAATTTTTTCTTCATTTCAATTCTGGGTGTATTTGAGGGTAATAGTATTTTGTATGTTTTAGAGAACTTTTTATTATGCATAAAAATCGTCGAGTACATTAAACCGACCGGTTTTTCCTTTGTGCCGCCTGTAGGGCCTGCAATTCCCGTTGTTGATATACAAATATCAGCGCCGGATACTTGGAATAGTCCTTCCGCCATTTCTAATGATGTTTGTTCGCTTACTGCACCGTATTTCTCAAGTGTATCTGTTTTAACCCCTAAAATTTTGTGTTTTGCTTCATTAGAATATGTTACAAAATTTAGGTGAACAAAACCAGAACTCCCGCTTATGTCTGTAAGAGCGG
>JAFXYU010000083.1 GCA_017541565.1 bacterium
AGATTCCTGACGAGTTCATTGCCTCTTTTGTAATAGTATGAACAGAATATAACGACCTCTGAGTTTTCCGCCTCAATCTTATTAACGGCTTTTTCAACAATATCTTCACTCCACCAATCATCAGGGTCTAAAAACAAAATGTATTCCCCCGTAGAAAGGTCTATACCTTTATTTCGGGCGGCACTTACTCCCAGATTTTCTTGAGAAAATACCATAAATCTGGAATCCTCATGCGCATAACGATTCAATATCTCCAAAGAATTATCCGTTGAACCGTCATTGATACATAAAACTTCTAAATCCGTATAAGTTTGATTCTTGACACTTTCCAGACATTGCTCAAGATACTCTTCTACGTTATAAACCGGTATTATTATCGAAACTTTTGCCATATCGAAAATATGTTACATTAAATTTTTCTATTGTTTCACTATTGTAAAACAATATCTTTTATTTTTAAACAAATTGAAATGATCTTCAATTTCTTTAAAATCCGACTCGCGAGAAATGTTTGTTACTTTTAATAAATCTTTCTGGATATTTGCCTCTTCTTCTCCCTGATTAATTATTAACATTTGACCGCCTTCATTGAGCATATTGTATGCGTGCAAAAGCATTTCCTGAGGTTTAAAATATTTTAACGGCAAACCCCACTTTATAAGCGGATACTCTGTTACAAACGGTAAAATCCATATAATATAGTCGTATTCTGAATTATGTTTCATAAAATCTCCCGCAATGTAGTTTGTATCCGGCAAATCTTTTTTATAAAACCGTGCAATCTCATACCTTGTGTAAAAATCACTTGAAAGCCTGTAAGCATCCAGTTCAATACCATTAAGAAGCACCTTTTCATTAAAAGATTTAAAATAAAGATATTCACTTCGAACGTACGACCAATTTTTTGAACCTATATCAAGAATCGAAGTTTCTGTTTTTAATTTTTTTGAAATATATTTATCAAAAACATCTAAAAAATAAAGGTTCTCCAAAAAATTTCTTACACTTAAACCCTCAAAAGGCGACAAATTATACTTTTGACTAAGTTTTTCATAAAAATCATTTTGTTCTTTCGTAAAATAAATATCACTCAGACTGTATGGAACTTCCTTATAATACTTGCGAGAAAGCGTTATTCTCTCCCGCAGAAAAAAATCAAATCTGTTTTTTAAATCTTCAAGAAACATTCCCGCTCCCTAGAAACTGATTACTTCGTGAAAAGAATCTATTGCAAAAGTATCACTCATGCCGGAAATATAATCAAGCACACAATTTTTGTAATCCGTTTCATCAGATATTGTATAAATTTGTTTGTTCTTGCAATATCGATTTTCTTTTTCCTTGAGATTATAGTCCGAATATTTAATCATCCAGCCTTCAAAAGCGTTCATAAGTTGAGGGCAAAGAGTTCTGTCTTTGTTTATGCTTTCATGAATATTCGGATAATAGCCGCTTAGTTGTTCAAATAATGTTTCTAATATCAGAGTTGCGTATTTTTTATACTTTGAAATTCTCGGATGATTACAGATATGTTTATAATTAAACTGTTTAACAAGTTTAAGTACATCAAAACAATCATCGGAAAAACGAAGTCCTCCTTCTATTGACGAATTTAAACAGAGGTTTAATACCAAAGAATGAGTAAATGATGATGTATTTAATTCATTAATTTTAATATCCGGATATATAGTATGTACAACATCTAACAAATCTTGTTTCTGTTCTTTTCCTAAAATACCGTATGACACACCGTCTTCAATATCACGCCCTATATAACCGATTTTATCCGAAAGTTTTACCACACACCCTTCGTATGAGAAAGGACCTAAACAACCGCCTTTTTCGATTGAATATAGGTCGCAGGCTTCATTTCTCGGCTTAACAAATTTTTCATCAACTTCTCCGCAATGGCAGACAATCCCGTCACGAACCGCATAAGTAAGGTCCAGATTTTGCTGAAAACCGTTATTATCGGTCAGTGTTTCTATGTTATCAATAAACATTAAACTGTTATGTTCGTGCCAGAAAGAGTGCAAATTTTCTGCAGATGCTATGTTTTGTAAAACCATTTCACCGTGATGTCCAAAAGGTGCGTGTCCGATATCATGTCCGAGAGCAATCGCTCTGACCAAATCCTTATTAAGATTAAGATATTTAGCAATAGTTTCCGCAACGGATGCAACCAATTGCACATGTTCCATTCTTGTACAAACATGGTCATTGTGCGGAGCAAAGAATACTTGTGTTTTATTCTTCAGTCTTCTATACCCCTTTGAATGCATTATTCTCATTCCGTCGCGTTCAAACGGGGTTCTTAAATCACCCTCTTTTTGATAAAGTTCCGTTTCTCTTGATATTGCCTGCTCCCATCTCGGATTGTTTTCGTCCATTCTCACTTTGGAAAAATCTGCAAATTTGTTCATACTTGTTCCTTATTCTGTTTTACTTATAACTATTATAGAGATATTTTCGTTTATTGTAAAATCAAATATTTTTATAAAAAACAGTATTAATTACAAGGATTTTTTTTTAATATTGAAATGATACAATAGTTTTATTATGAATGATAATTGTGCGGAAAATAATATAAACCCATGGCTTA
>JAFXYU010000084.1 GCA_017541565.1 bacterium
ATAGATATTGTAAAATATATTATTTGCGATTTTATATATAGGTACTCTCTTATTAAATTTCAGAAACCATTTTTCTATAAAAAATACTGATACTGCAATTAAAACTGCACAAAGACAATAAATTATTGAAAAAGGTAAAACTATAAAGCCGAGAGCATCCCCGCCTCCAACAGGGTTTTGGAGACACCATACAGTCCAATATATACTCCAAATGGCAGGATATCCTGCAAATGCGAGTATATTTGTATATAAAAAATTTTTATAATTACCAAACACGCTACAGATTGTAGCAGAAAGGATAGAATATGACAAATTACGATACTGAATTTATTAAGCAAATAGAACAAGCAGCATATTATGTAAATGACCCAAAAGGTGCTATTAAGATAGAGCCATATAAAATCAGTATTGGAATGATGGAAATTCCGATGACAAGTACAGTAAGCGGGAAAAGAGTATAAAACGGTATATTGTATATTTTAGTTTCAACTATTATTTGCGGAATTCTAAATTTGGTGTAAATCAATTCAAAGACATATAAGACGATTACAAACGTTAATAATCCTGCCGCAATTAGACTCATAATCAATATACTTATGCCTGTCGGGTCTTGTTTTGATACTGAGAAGTATGCGAGAGGACTTAGCATTAATGCTAAAATTTCAGAAATAAAAATGAATATCTTGATTTTAATGTATTGATTTTTTGTAGCATGAATTCATTTTAAAGAAAGGAGAAAAATATGGCAAATTTTTAAGAACAGTTCAAAACGAAGAAAGTTACATTAAAAAATTTGCAAGGTATTTTGTAAACCAAATCACAGGTTGCGTGTAGGTTTTTTATCTTAATATTGAATGTTAAAAATATCTGTAATGATGCAAAGGCAAAGATACAAAACAAAAAATATACTAAAGAATAAATATAACGAAAATCCTGTATTAAAGAAAATATTATAAAAAAGATGGTTTTGTTTTTTTTCAGGTGTTGTTTTCCGGATTTTTTTATAAGCAAATCCAATAATAAAAAGAATCAATGCCGTTAAAAGAGTCAAAAACATATATGGGCAGAAGAAAAAACTTGTGACAAACCCAAATGCATAGAATGATTTTATGTCATAAAAACAGGTAAAAGATTCTTTTATATACCATACCAATGGAAATCCTGCAAAGGCAAGGAAATTTGTATGTATATGGTTTTTAAATTTTTCGTACATAAGAGTATTTTAACACAGAAAAGGAGGAAGAAATGGAGTATTCAACAGATTTTATTAAAGAACTTGAGCAGTTATCATATCATGTTAATAATTCAAGAATAATACATCGTCCATTAAATTGGCGGAGCATAGAAAAATATGAAAATAAAAAAACCGGCTTTCTAGGCGAAGCATTTGTTAACGAAAAGGGGCAAAAGGTTATTGTTTTTGCCGGTACAAATCCATTGTCAGTGCGTGATGACTGGAATGATTTTCAAATACTCAAGAAAAGGCAAGTTCCCAATCAAGCAGAAGATGCTTACCAAGCATATCAAAAATTTAAAAACAGATATGATGAAGGTGAAGATGTTATAGTCGTTGGTTATTCACTTGGAGGAGCGCTTTCGCAAATTGTGTGTAATGAAACAGGTGCACGAGGAATTAATTTTGCACCGCTTGGCGTAAGTGATATTGTAAAATCAAATCACACAAGTCAAATTATCAATTTTGGCAATGAAAATGATATATTTTATCGTGGAACATTTGATGAGTTACTTGGAACAAAATATGTTATTCCTGATGATGACCGTTCGGTATATGCAGGAAAAGGTATAGAAACACACATGCCGAATAAAATAGGTGATATTTCAAAAGCCATAAGGTATGAAGACAGGTATCAATATGCGCAAGACAATTCGTATATTTTGAACGGATATATAAACCGAAACTATTATGACGACAGTCTTTTTGATATATCAAACAAAGTCATATACAATTCCGGCGACTTAAATCTCGACAAACTGAATAGCGACGAAATAAATTTGATGCTTAGTCAATATGAAGAAAACGGTCAAATATTTCCGTCCAAGGAGGATATGGAAAGGCGTGTAAGATTTGGCGAACTCTTGTATGTCGAGAATTATACCCGCTCGGACGGAACAAAAGTAAGCGGATACTATAGAAGATATCCGCAGAGATAGAATACAATTCCTTCTCCTCAAAAGGCGAAGGAACACTTCTCCCTCTCCTATGTGAGGAGAGGGTTGGGGTGAGGTGCTATCCCGCAAGGGGAAAAAGAAACAAGCGGGGCAGACTTTTAGTCTGCCTTACTTTTTGTGTATTAAAAAGCAATCCGCTTTTGTTTCTTTTCTGAAGAAAAGAAGAACTTAGTATTAATTAAAGGAGGAAAATTATGACAATAACATTATCAGATTTGTACAATGCGGCCGCTTCTCAGGAGTGGTCGATGTATGACGGGGATGTAACAGAAAAAGGGGATATGGAGCAATCTTTGGTTATTGCAATTAATAAAGCAGTGACAGAAATATTGTATTCTTATCCGTTTAAATTTAGGGAGCGTACGCATGTATTGTTTACTCTCCCTTGCACGGATTCTTACGAAATGCCTTACGGTTTGATTATGAAGGATGAAAGTGACAGATATCTTGTCAAACTCAATTCCAAATTTTTGAAACTTATAGAAAAACCAAACGAACTTGATGTTCGGCGCGGAGTTCCCGAAGGGTTTTATGTAAAAGGGAGCGAGATTGTTCTTTATCCGATACCGTCTGAAAAGTTTATATTGACGGTTGATTATATGACTTTGGCAATAGGCGAGGACAAGGATGGTGAAGAAATTTTTGTGCTTAAAGATGCAGAGGACAGGTTAATTGTACCGGAATATTTGGAGGAAATCTTTAAGCAGGCTGTTATTTCAAGGACTTTGTTAAAAACAATTTCTGCCGAAGGGGATGAGAACTACGGTGCGTATAAAAAACAGTCCGAGATATCTTATCGCCAATTGGTCAAGTATTCTAAGGGAATAATTAAGGATAAGGAGATAAGACTATAAAGAAGAACTTTCCGGCTGAATCGGCTTAGGATTCAAAAATCGTGAATACCCTTCTTCCCCGACAGGGGAGGTTGGG
>JAFXYU010000085.1 GCA_017541565.1 bacterium
CTTATGATTGCAGAAGGCAGCGACTGGTTCTGGTGGTTCGGAGAACCAAACAATTCCGGGCAGGATTTTCTGTTTGATTACATGTTTAGAGAAAGACTCAAACATGTTTATAAATTAATCGGACTTGAACCTCCGGAATACTTAAACAAAACAATTATTAACACAATAGAAGTTCCGTTTAAACTGCCTAAAAAGCAGATTTCACCAAAGATGGACGGACTTAACAACAGTTGTGATGACTGGTCAAATGCCGGCACAATGAGTCTTCTCGACGGACCTGTTTTCAGAGAAAATAAGAATGTTGATAAAATTGATTTCGGATGCGATACAAACAATATTTATTTTAGGCTTCACGTCAATAAAAATGCCTCCGATAAAAGTTTTATTGAGAGAATAAACCAATTCTACATTTATATGAGAAATGCATCAAGACTTCTTGACAGGGCTCATATCAGGCTTATCAGCAAAACTGATAATCCATACCCTATTTTGACTGAAAAATTTGAACACGAGCTTGCTCTTACTTTGGTCAAGGATACTCTTTATCCGCCGAGATTAGCGACGGTTTTACATCCGAACATGTGGACGCTGGATAATCCGGAAGGAATATATATTGTACACGATGAAGTTATTGACATAAGTATTCCTTTTGATAAAGTCGGAGTTAAAAAAGGTGAAACAATTGAATTTTTCATTGCAAATACCGATTCAGGCGTTAAAAACACATACGTTCCTCAAGAACTTTTGCTTTCTATGACCAGAGAATAGGGCATTCTTTACCGAAATTTTCTTTCAACCAATCATATAAATTTTTATCTTCTCCAAAAAAGATATCAAAACTTTCTTCAATATCTTTACAACGCAAAGTCCTTCTGTCAACATTATATGCCTTTGCCTCAGTGCCGTCGGGAGCATTCTCTTCTATCTCACTAGTTTGTTCACAATAAACATCAGAATAATTAAGCCCCATACTTACACAAAACGGAATTTTTTTACGCTCATTTTTAAAAAACGTAATCAAGCCAAAAGCCCTGCAAATCAACGCTCTTGCAGGATATACCGAGCATTCTCCGTTCAATAAAAACGGACAAGTATATGAATACGGATTATCCTTGTTTAAAAGTTCTTTGATATTCTTGTCAACTTTTGACCTTTTTTCAGCATCAAGTTTCATATATTCGAGCATTATATTTATAAACTCAAGTTCCGACATAGGATATTCCCCGTCTGAACAGCAATGTACACATCCTTTTTTACATTTAATAAAAGGGGCTTGCTTCTTAAACATTGTCTCTAACTTCTTATCCAGCGCTGACAAATATTCTTTATACCGATTTATCATCTTTGTTCTTGTTTCTTTTTTCTTCAATTATATCTTTTCTTTCAAGTTTTTCATACAACTGAGAATTAATTTCTCCGCCTATAAGAATAAGAATAGATGTATAGTACAACCAAATCATCATAACTGCAAAACCGCCGATTGTACCGTAGACAAAATTATATGTATGGAGATTGTTAATGTACACGGAAAATCCCCAAGAACCTATTAACCATGAAATTGTAAAAAATAATGAACCCGGAAATGCACTTCTTCTTCTTAATTTTTCTTTACCCGCCAAATCAGGAAGTATGTAATAGTGCAAATATGCCATTATAAACAATGCCAACGAAGCAACCGGCCATCTTAGTGCAAGGAAAATATTTCCCAGATGTTCACCTAACCCTAAATATGTTACAAGAAATTTTATAATAACTTTACCGAAAATAATCAGGTTAATATTCAGAAAAAGTATAAGCGCATTTACAAAAACCATAACAAATGCTAAAAGCCTTGTGTAAAGAAATGAACGGGTTTCTTCCACTTTATAAGCACGGTTCAAACCTTTTGCAACAATTGCAAGAGTATTTGTAGAAAGTATAAGTGTAATACAAAAACCGATTACGGCAATCAATCCTCCTTTGGAAAAGAAAAACACCTCTCTTAAAACCGTTTGCAAAAGGCACATAACGTCATCCGGCATTACCTGATGTAAAAATTGAAACAAAGGAGTTAAAAGAGTATGTTTTCCAAGCCACCCAAAAAGTGCCGTCAAAAACAAGATAAACGGGAAAAAACCGATACAGAGCATAAAACCCATTTCGGATGCCATTCCGAAAAAGTCATTATCTACAACTGATTTTATTATATTTCTTACTGTTTTAAATCTTTGTTTCAAAGTTTTATCTCGCTCAAAATCTTTTTCACCGCATCAGATACAGATGCTTTAATTGTACACCCAGCGGCAAAAGTATGTCCGCCGCCGTTAAACTTTGCACAAATTTGTGCAACATCAACTGTTTTAGAACGCATTGATATTTTTGTCAACTTTGTATCCACTTCTTTTGCAACAAAAGATACCTCAGTTGTTTCAATCGCTCTCAATGTTTCTGCAATTCCATCCGTATAATCATCACCTGCGGAAAATTTTTCCAAATCCTTTTTATACACCGTTGTATAAACAATTTTATTTTCTTCAAGAAATTTCGCTTTATCTACACAATAGTTCTGAAACATAACAAAATTTTTAGTCTTTGTTTCATAACATTTTTTGTAAACATCAGCAGGATTTACTCCTATGTCAACCAAATCTGCAGCAATCCTTAATGCTTCAGAAGATGTATTATCAAATCTAAAATTTCCTGTATCCGTCATTATTGCGGTATAAAGACAGATTGCCGAATCCAAATCTACTTCCCAGCCGCATTCTTTAAAATATTTATACAAAACCTCTCCGCAAGAACTTGCATTCGGTTCTATTATATTGTAATCGCCGAATTTAGGATTTGTTTTATGATGGTCAATATTTACGGAAACTTTTGCTTTATCAAAAAATATCTTTGAATCTAGAACTCTTTCAATCGATGCAACATCAAGCGAAATAACTAAATCATATACAAGCGATTTGTCAAAATGTCTTTGTGCCAAATCTATATTCGGAAGAAATTTATAATTAAAAGGGACGTTTGAAACAATACTCATATCCGCTTTTTTCTTAAAACGATTATATATCATGCCGTACATTGCACACATTGAACCCAAAGTATCTCCATCCGGATTCATGTGAGATAAAAGAAGTATCTTTTTTGAAGTTTTTATGATATCATCTAAGTTACAATTCATAGGAACATGTTATCATAAAAATGTTCTTTGAGGGATAAATCGAGTGCATAGCCAATAGTCGGAGGCAATTTGGGAAAAGTTCTCTATACTGATTTTGAGGGGATAGATTCTGTCATTGAGTCAATGATGGACAATCCGCAATTAAAAAAAGCCGTCACAAGAACAACTCTTTACGGTTTTTGGGATAAAATTTTGCCGCAAAAGTTTCAAAAACGTTCTAAACCATATTCTATGCTTCCGGGAGGAGTGATGGTTGTTGCTTGCGAAAACCCTGTCGTCGCACAAGAACTTTCGCTCTATAAAGTTATGCTTTTAAGCAAATTTCAGCCGTATTTAAAAACCCTTAACATGCGCGTTACTGATTTAAAGTTTGACCCTAAAAAATGGGAAATGTAGGTTCTAACCTAAAATTATTATGACTGCACCGATTACCATTATCGCCGAAGCAAGTATTTTCCTTGCAAAACCTTTTTCATTAAAAATATTTACGCCCAGAAACACGCTTAAAAGAGCAGATAATTGAAAAAGTGCAAGGGCATAAGAAACTTTCATGTTTGCAAAAACATAATTGGTTGAAAACTGCATTATTCCTACAGAAAGAATTAATAATAACTGCTCCTTAACCGGCGGGATATGAAATCCTTTTTTAGACCAAAATACAAATATTAAAGAAAAAATAA
>JAFXYU010000086.1 GCA_017541565.1 bacterium
CAATTCCTTCTTCATAAACACAGGCATCCGGACAAAATCTGACATCCCAACCTTTAATATGAAGTCTTGTAGACATATCCAAGTCATCTGTTATTGTATAGTTGTTCCAACCGCCTATGTCATCTAATGCGGTTCTCTTAATAAGTTCACCGTTTCCTCTGAGTTCAACCGCACCTTTTACGGCATCACGTCCGACCTGAAGATGAGTATCCATTGTATACTCATTATTCTGACACCTTGTCAAAATGTTTACATCTTTATTTCTGATAATTTTTCTTGCCTGAACAGCACCCACATCGACAGGTTCAAGATTTGGTATAAGTTTATTAAGAAAATCCGGTTCAACCGTTGCATCCGCATCAAACACGAGGACGGCTTCACCTTTTGCAACCTCTAAAGCATCATTCAATACGGCAGATTTTCCCGGAAATGCGTCAGGTTTTCTTATAATTGCAATTACATTTTCATACTTGTCTGCCAAACCTATGATTACAGAAGATGTATTGTCAGTACTCCTGTCATCAATTACTATTATTTCAAAATTAGGATAATCAATTGCTCGGATATTTTCAATCGTTTCAGCAATTACGCCTTCTTCATTATGAGCCGGTATCATTATTGAAACAAAAGGTTTGTACCCTTCATTTACAACAGGAGGATTTTTTTTTAATTTTCTCTTTTTATACATAGTGGCTGCAATAGAATACAAACCATAAACAACCATACACACACATAAAATAACGAAACCGACTACTGTGTTAACATGATTTTGGAAGATATACAAAAACACTCCCAAACCTGCCAATATAACAAATAAAAGAATTCTTTCTCTCATACTTTCTCCAGCAATAGACATTATAACAAAAATAACAGCGAAACTTCTGTAAATTTTTGTAAAGAAAAGATTTGATGGGATTTTGATGAATTTTTGTAGTAAAATAATATAAGATTTTATTTTACATTTTGGGGAGCATAAATGAAGATTGAAGCAAATAATTTGGTTAAAATATACGGTGACAGAAGTGTAGTAAATGACGTTTCTTTTCACATGGATAAAGGTGAGGTCGTGTGTCTTTTAGGACCGAACGGAGCCGGTAAGACGACCACCTTCTACATGATTGTCGGCTTGGTTAAACCAAACAGAGGACAAGTTTTTATTGACGGACAAGAAATAACTTCTTGGCCGATGAATTTGAGAGCAAAAGCAGGTATAGGATATCTGCCTCAGGAAAACTCAATCTTCAGAAAATTGACAGTTGAACAAAATTTGAAACTTGTTCTTGAAATGAATGAAAAACTCACAATTGACGAAAAGAAACGAAAAATGGAGGAACTCTTAAATGAATTTGGTGTTGAAAAACTGAGAAAATACCCTGCTGTTGCCCTATCCGGCGGAGAAAGAAGGCGTGTTGAAATAGCAAGAGCGCTTGCAGCCAGCCCTGATTTTATGCTGCTTGACGAACCGTTTGCCGGCATTGACCCGATTGCAATCGGTGAAATTAAAGAAAACATCAGAAAAATCTCTGAAGAAAAAGGTATCGGCGTCTTAATTACCGACCACAACCCAAAAGCAACACTTTCAATTACGGACAGAGCCTATGTTATATTTGACGGAAAAATCAAAATTTCAGGAAAAAGTGAAGACGTTGCAAATGATCCGGTTGCGAAAGAATTTTATCTTGGAAAGGATTTCCAACTGTAATGAAAAAATTCTTAACCGTATATGACAAATATATTTTCACTCAAGTATTAGCAACAGCACTGGTTGCAATTCTTTTATTCACAATCGTTTGGATTGCACCGGAAATGCTGTTAAAAACCATAAAACTTGTGCTTGAAGGTGAATATACACCTAAAACAGGAGCGCTTATACTGTTTTACGAACTCCCGAAAATTTTGGGTAAAGCATTTCCTGTAGGGCTATTATTGGGAACCTTATTTACATTCGACAAACTCAGCAAAGATTCCGAAATTACAATCTTCAGAGCCGTTGGAATGAGTTTTAAAAGAATTATTGCACCAGTACTTGTGTTAAGTATAGTGTTTACCGGTCTTTGTTTTATAACTTACGATAAATTAATTCCGATTTCATGTCAAAAACTTGCAGATATTAAAGGGGCAAAAGGCCTAACGCAGTTTATTTACACTAAAAAAGATCAAAAAGATCGTCCCGCACAGGCTGTAATTGTTTCCAAATTTAAAAAAGGAAATATGTCCGATGTCATTGTTCTGAATTTTTCAAAACAGATTTTTAACGATCTGCACGGACTTTCCAACATACACGTTGCAGAAAAGGGTAAAAAAGGAGAGGATAAAGAAGGACTTCCTTGTTGGATACTTAATGATATAACGTCTTATGAAATCAATGAAGAAGGAATCTTTCACGAAATATCAACAAAAGATGAGGGCGAAATTTTAACGGGACAAGATGCGGAAGATGCATACTTAATCATGATAAATTCAACAAAAAGAGATCGTGACATCACAAACTCAGATTTACTGAAATACATAAAACTCTTAAAAAGAGAGGGTATTGACGAAACATATCGGTTAATGCTGAACAAGTATTATCAAAGATTTTTCCATCCGTTTGTGTGCGTTTTACTGGCAGTTCTCGGTTGTATACTCGGATTCAGCAAACCCAGAGAACAAAGGCTTATCGGTTTCACCATAGCAATCGGATGCATTTTTATTTACTATATAACACTACCCTTTTTCGATTTACTGGCAGAAAAAGGTGTTCTGCACCCGTTTCTTACGGCTGCATTTCCTCCTATGGCATTTTTATGTGCGATAATAGCATTCTACAAAACAAAGGATTTATAATATGAAAAAATTTTTACTCTTATTAATAACAATAATTGCCGCAGGTTGTTTGTTCGTAAAAGCATCAGATATTGAAATGGAATACAATGACGGTATTTATCATTTTGTTTTGAACGGTGAAAAAATAAAAAAACAGATACAATTTGTTGCATCTCCGTCTTTAATTACAAACAAAGATGCCCACTATAACGGAAGGTCTCTGCTGACTATAAATACAGGCTTTTTTGATCCAAATAACCAAAAAACAATCTCGTACATAATAAACGGGTCTCAAATTGTTGAAGATCCGCTGTTTAATGAAAATTTGATGACAAATCCTGTTTTAAGACAAAACCTCCAGAAAGTATTAAACAGAACAGAATTTAGAATTCTTGATTGTGACGGCAAACTAAAATACGAAATTGCACAACACAATTCAAAAACTGATTTTTTGTGTTCCGTAAAAGAATCCGCCCAAGGAGGTCCTCAACTTTTACCTAATCTAAGACTTGAAGAAGAATTTTTTATAGTCAAAGATGATGACGGAAATGTTATCAGAGAGTCCGCTTCCATGCTGCACAAAGTTCCGAGAACATTAATCGGCATAAAAAATTTACCGAAAGGACATCAGGAAGCACACATTTTTATTGTTACAAACCAACATCCTATGGACATCTATGAGGCTCGCGATCTCTGCAAAAGTTACGGTTTAGATAGCGCAATGGCTTTTGACGGCGGAAGTTCCACTTCTTTAAATTACAAAAACATCTCGGTAATTTCCACGCAAGCAACGGGTGATACAGGACGCGCATTAAAATCCTTTATGATAATAAAACGCTAGAAGGCAAAAAATTTTTTTAGGTGTTTTTTATATGATATGAAAACGCCAAAAGTAAAATTTTCATACAACTATTCCAGAGGTTCCGCATTAAATAAAACTCTAAAATCCAGAGCGCTCTCTGAGAAGTTTTTTTACGAATTTCTAAAACTGTACAAAAACCGTAAAACAGTACCTTTGAGAGAAATTGAACGATGCAGTAAGGCAATGATGCCGGAAAAGGTGTATTTTGAAATAGGAAAACTGCCTTATGATGAATGGGATGAACA
>JAFXYU010000087.1 GCA_017541565.1 bacterium
GCTTATACTCGTGACGGATGTTTGCAAGTTGACTCACTCGGTCAGTTGTGTACAAATGACGGTCTTTTAATTCAGCCGTCAGTGTCGATTCCGCGTGACGCAACAGAAATTACAATTACTCAGGATGGTAACATTTCCGTAACACTTCCCGGACAAACACAACAGTCAACAGTGGGTTCACTTCAATTGGTAAAATTCCAGAACCCTTCAGGTTTGTTATCAATCGGTCACAATCTATATAAAGAAACTCAGGCATCCGGAAACCCGGTTCAGGATACTCCGGGACAAAACGGCTTAGGTTTGATCCAACAGGGTATGTTAGAAGGTTCTAATGTTCAGATTGTTGACGAACTTGTAGGTTTAATCAAAGCAGAACGTGCGTTCGAATCAAATTCAAGATTGATTACGGCATCAAGTAACATTCTGCAAGTTACAAATAATATGACTTAAAACAAGTGACTAAGTGACGGGATAATTGGGTTACGAAGGAGTTAAAATGGAAAGTAGAAAGTGGAAAGTTAATAATTTAACAGGTTGGGGTTTTAACCCGACAAAGACTTTTGCGCTTTTATTGGCTCTGTTTATGACCGTAATATCTGTTCAGGCACAAACAATTACCGCAAATCAGGTTAAAACCGATGTAGCAAAATTGTTTGAAAATAATTACAAAACATACGTCGACGGAGATGTAGAAGTCAAAATTACGGGATGCCAGTTCGCCGAATTGCAACTTCCTGACGGAAAGATTACATACAAAATCGCTTCAGGTAGTGACAGAATCCTCCCGCGTGATATCAAAAGAGTAGACGTATATGTTAACGGAGTTTATACAAGAACTTTGAACCTTCCCGCTCAAACAGTCGTTTATAAAGATGTACTGGTAGCATCGGATTTAATCAACAGAGAACAGACATTAACAAAAGAATGTACGGCGATAAAGAGGGTTGACGTTTCAATGAAAGCAAATTATGTTCTGGATGAATCAATGTTGGACAAAGAAATTACAACAAAAAAAATGTTCCAGAAAGGTGAAATCATTGATAAAAGATTCGTAAAAATGAAACCCGATGTTGCAAGAAATTCGGATGTAAGAGTTTTCTTTGTATCAAAAGGTGCGGTAATGATTACGATTGACGGAACGGCTATGGGTGATGGCATGGTCGGAGATTATATAAACGTTGAAAACAGAAATTATAAAAAAATATATAACGGCAAAATCATCGGTGAAAATCGAGTGTTGGTGAATATTTAATTCACGGCAGAAAAAAATGAAAAAATTGATAGCATTAATTATGGTAATATTAACAGGCTTACTGCCAATCGAAGCGGCAAGTGTACGCATAATGGATATTGCACATATTCAAGGTGTCAGAGAAAACCAACTTGTCGGATACGGCTTGGTAGTGGGTCTTCCAGGAACAGGTGACAACTCCCGTTCAACACAGATTACTAACAAAATGCTTTTGAGAAACCTCGGAACCGTAATTGAACAGGAAAACTACATCCAAAAAGGTGCGTCTGCAGCAGTAATTGTAACGGCTAATGTACCTGCTTTTGCAAAAAACGGTGACAAAATTGACGTAACTGTTTCAGCAATGGCAGACTGTAAAAGTTTGGAAGGCGGTGTTCTTGTTCAGACCATTTTGAAAGCACCGAACGGTGAAGCGGTTGCGGTAGCACAAGGTCCTGTATCCGTTGGCGGTATTAATAAAATAGCAGGCGGTTCTTCCGCCCGTAACGCAATTACTACAACAGGAAGAATCCCCGGAGGCGGTATTGTTGAAAGAGATATTTATACAGAAATCGGTGACGAAAACACAATCACGCTTTCAATTGACCGCTCGGATTACACAATGGTATCAAGAATTGCAAATACTATTTCCAAAGTTGCACCGGCAAAAGCAATTGACGGAAGTTCGGTAAAAGTTCAAGTACCTGCGAGATTCCAAAATGACAGAATAAGTTTTTTGGCAATACTTGAAAATCTGGAAGTTGCACCAACACAGGAAAAAGCAAAGGTTGTTGTAAACGAAAGAACCGGAACTGTAGTAATCGGCGCTGATGTCAAACTCATGCCGGCTGCAGTAGCACATGGGAATATTACGGTAACGGTTTCCACACACAATGACGTTTCTCAACCGAACGGATTTTCAAATGGTGCAACAGTCGGGTTTGAAAATGCGGATATTGAAATCAGCAAAACTCCCGGAAGTTTGATTACAATGCCCGCCAACAGCAATCTGAACGATTTGGTAACCGCATTAAACGCAATCGGAGTTGCACCGATTGACTTGATATCAATTCTTCAGGCACTAAAGAAATCAGGAAGTTTGCAGGCTGAGTTAGTAATTATATAAGGAACAAAAATGGAAATAACAAGTTCGACAGACATACAATCACCTACCATAGATTTAATCAAGCACGGAATTAATCACGCTCAGACGGTTAACTCTGATCAGGTGTTGTATAACAGAATTAAAGAAGCAGGAGATGAAAAAGCACAATTGAAGAAAGCCGCAACGGAATTTGAGTCAATCTTCATTACCAAAATGCTTCAGGAAATGGACAAAACCGTTGATAAAGAAGAAAACGGACTTTTCGGAAATGATAACAAATACGAAGAAGCGTTCAAATCAATAGTATTCCAGCAAATGGGACGCGATTTGGCAAATAATCCGAGAACAAGTTTCGGATTTGCGGATCAGATTTATAGGCAGATGGAACACTTGGTGGGGTAAATAGAGGTTAATATAAGGGACAAAAATGAATATTCAAGCAGCACAATCTAATAATTCGGTACAACAATTCAGCGCACTCAACGCTTTTAAGAATAATAAAAACGTTGCAAAACCTGAGCAAGAAGAAGTACAAATCGATTCCCCGAGCGGAACCAAGACTTCTAATGCAGCAATTTTGCTGGAAGAAATTGATATTGATGACATAAGAGAGTGTGCAAGAAGCGTCGGAGAATATAATCTGACCGAAGATGACATAAAATACGGCATGCTGTATGGCAGAAGTGTAATTGCGGAATGGCTATGCTAAAGACAAATTAAAAACGAGGGAAAAAATGAAAAAAATCTTAATCATTTTTGGAATTATGATATTAACAATGGTAACGGCAAATGCCGAATCTCTGTTTACACTTGGTGCATCACAGAATTATCAGGGTGTTCCGCGTTCTCTGTTTGGCGGAGTTCAAGCACGTCAAATAGGTGATTTGATTTCAATAAGAATGACTGAAAGTGTTTCTTTGAACGACAATTTAACATTTTCTTCCGCTAAATCATCTCAAACAACCGATTCATTCACATCGTGGATAAAAGATTGGCTTCATCTTTCGCTCAAAAGTTCTGACGGCTACGGCGGAAGTAATGAAGTTACAAACTCTGCTAACGGTCAGCGTGCATTATCAATAGGGGACAGAATTGCCTGTCAGGTAGTACAGCAATTACCAAACGGAAACCTCGGAATCCAAGGTAAGAAAACACTTGTTAACGGTAACGAAAGGGTTGATTTTATCGTAACCGGAGTTGTTGACCCAAGATGGCTTAACGTAGACGGAGAGGTTTATTCCTATAACGTATCTAATCTTCAGTTCGCACTCTCCGGCAGAGGCTCGGTATCAAGAAGTCAGAACGAAGGTATATTCAACAGATTTATCAGATATCTGTTCTAGTTTGAATGAACAAATAACCTAAAAAATTCGTTAATGAAAAAGGAAAGAATTATGCCAAATGAAACAATGGACAAATTAATATCAATTCTCGATAACGAGATAACAGAGTATACAAATCTGAAAGATTTGTTTGCCCAAAAACGCGAACTCCTTAAAAAATCCAAATCGGATGATTTGGGAGTACTGGACAATAAAATTCTTGTGGTACACGATGTCATAACAAAATTGAACAGTTCCAGAGAAGGAATTGCACAGGAATTGTTGGGCAAAAATGCCAATATGAGCGAGTTTATCGAATATGCCGAGGAAAATGCCCCCGAATATGTTGAAAAACTCAAGGATAGAAAGGTAAAGATTTGTAACATTATTCCGGAAATAGCGTTACTAAATCAGCAAAATGTGGAATTATTAAAGCATGGCATTATAATTACTAACAAGATGTTGGAAACGATTATAAATGCGTTCGCTCCACAAGGAAGTTATTATAACGGAGCAGGTAAGACAGACACACATGATATGGACATGTGGACCATAAGCGAAGAAATATAATGAGGTAGACAACTATGAACTTGATGTCATCATTGAATATTACTGCCGGCGCACTTTCAGTAAACGAAAAAGCCATAAGCGTAGTATCGCATAACGTTTCAAATATGAATACCGAAGGGTATCATAAACAACGCGTTAACCTTGAAGCAAGAAATATCGCAGGACAAATCGGCGATAATACAGCCGCTCAGGTTCGTGCAAACGGCGGTGTAAAAATTGCCAACGTAATGCGTTATAACGACGATTATTTGAACAATTACTACAGAGATCAACTATCGAAGAAAAATTCACTTGAACAACAACTCGGAAACCTTGATGAACTCGCAGCAATTTTTGATGATTTAGACGGAACAGGTATTGATTCTGCTTTATCTGATTTTTATGACGCGCTGAATAACCTCAATGAATATCCGGCAAGTTCTTCCGCTCGTGCAAACTTTATTGAAAGAGCAAAAACTCTTACTTCATTAATGAACTCGAAAAGCGACCAGTTGAACAGATTAACCGGCGAGGCACTTGGCGACGGTTCTTCTGTTGATGCACTTGAACATTCAAGAATTTACTCTCAATACAAAAGCCTTAACGCTTCTTTAGAAGATTTGGCTGCGGTAAATAAGGCTCTGCAAACAACTCAAACCGGAACTTTAACCGCAAACAACCTTCTTGATAAGAGAGATTTGATTTTACATGATATTGCACAATTTGTTGATATAACCGTTGACGAAAAACAAAACGGCAGTGTTAACGTTTATACAGGTAATATCTCACTTGTTAAAGGTGCAGAAGTTACAGGCTCACTCGGCGTAATGACTAAGTCTGAATTTATGCAAAGATATCCTTCGGAGCCGGAACCGACCGAAGCGGCTGTAGTTAATATTGTTAACGAAAGCGGAGAAATAATTGTTAAAAACGCAAATGACCAAATAACCGGCGGTGCAATCGGCGGCTTAATCCACTCAGGAACTGATATTGAGGATGACGGAACGGTTAATCCTGTGAGCGTTCAAAACAGTTTAAACAAATTGGCTAATGCCATTGCGGAAATGTTCAACGATATGAACACGGATTCTAAAGCATTCTGCATTGATCCGGATAATACAAATCATTTGAAAGCAACAAACGCAGATAACAAAATCTTCGTAGGCGGAACTTCCGGAACAGAGACGGTCACAGCAGCAAATATACGTCTTGCTGATAACATGCTTACAAAAGACGGTATCTGGAATATTTCGGCAGCATATTTTGAAGACATGTCTGACTTTGATATCAACGCAGTCGGCAATTCAAACAACGTAAAAAATATGATTGCAACAAGAAACGAACAACAACCCGCACTCAACGGCATGTCGGTGGAAGACTATTATTCTTCTATGATTGGCAAAATCGCAGCAGCAGGTGACAGCACAAAAAGTTTATATGAAACTCAGTGTGACGTTGTTGACTCTTTGGAGAACGAACTTGATTCAGCATACGGAGTTGATTTAAACGAAGAACTTATTGACCTCGTTAAATACCAAACCGCTTATGCAGCGGCAGCACAGGTGTTCAACGTAGTAAACTCTTGTCTTGATACTTTAATGACATTAGGAAGGTAATATAATATGTACACAAACAGAATCTCAACAGCAGCAAGGTACAATCTTTTAACATCAGATATCCAAAAAAACGAAGCAAACTTTAACCGTTTGACGGCACAACTTGCTTCCGGGAAAAAGATTACGAGTATTACAGATGACCCGATTGGCGCGGTTAATGTTATAAATACAAATCGTCAACTCGATCAGATAGAAACATTTAACGGTAATATCGGACTCGGCATGGAACAACTTGACACTATGGATGACTTGCTGGAATTGGCAGGCGGATACCTTTCAAGCGCTTGGGATAAGGCTGTACAGGCAAATAACGGAACGTACGGCGTAGGCTCTTTAGAAGCATTAAAAGTTGAAATTGATGAAACCGCAAAAACAATGGTTGATTTAGCAAATACCGAATTTAACGACAGTTTTGTGTTCGGAGGTGCAAATTCTAAACTTACACCGTATACAATAGACGAAAACGGCGATATTTCTTATCACGGAACTCCGTATTCAAACCCTGAATACCAAAAGAAAACAGAAGTTGCAGACGGTGTTTATGAAGTTATAAATACAACAGGAGACAGAGTTTTTGGTTATTACCGCTCCGCTGTTGAACCAGGAAACGGGGTTTTCACAACAGAAGACGGTCAAAGAGTTGTACTTGATAACGGAGTCTACAAATACGAAAACGGAAACCTCTATAATACCGGTCGTGACGGTTCTGATTTAACTCCGCATTATGATGAAAGCGGAAATCTGGATTATTATTTGTCACCGGAAGGCAAAAAGGTTGTTGAAGATACAGATTCTTCCGGAAACACCATATACAAATATGCTGACGGCGGTCTGTACGGTCACGGGACAGATTCAACAGGTTTAACTGACGGCGCTGAGGAAGAAGCAGTCGGAATAATGGGAACGCTCAGATTACTCAGTAAATCTATACAGCAGGTTATTGATGCAAAGAACTCAGGCGATGCGGATGCTGAAGTTGCAGGATATGAACTTATGAACTCTACATTGGATATGTTCAAATCTTCCCTTGATACAATAACAACCGAGCAAACAAAATTCGGCGGTGTGTACAACCGTCTTGAAATGACAGAATCAACACTTGAAACAAACAACGAAAATCTTACCTCTTACTTGAGCCAATTACAGGATGTAGATCTTGCACAAGCAATTTCCGATTGGTATTTGGCACAATACGCATATCAGGCAAGTCTGCAGGTAGCAGCATCCTCAATGGGAATGAGTTTGCTTAACTATATGTAAAAATATTTGTTTAAAACATTTTATTATTACGTTGATATTAAAAGGATTTAATAAAAACACGACAGATTTTTGACGAATTAACAAGAATTGAACTTAATATACTTACCATTTCAAGGACATTTTATGTCCTTTTTTATTTGCAATCATTTTTATTGTATAGTATTGGAAAAGGATATTTGAAAGGAGTAAGTATGAAAAAATTTTTATTAATTTGTTTGGCTGTATCAACTATGACGGCATTAAGAGCAGAAGCATTTGACTGGTCGGTAGTTTCAGGATTTTTTGCAAATAAAACAACCGCAACAGAAAAAACTGCCGTAGATGCTAAGACTGAAACAATTAACGCTTTAAACAATATTCAAAAGCAAGCGGATGAATTGGATTCTACGGTTCAAAAAAATTGTTCGTCAATAATTTCAATGCTGTCCGCCAAGAAAGAAGCAAAATCAATTGAATCAGAATTAAATTCAATTTTATCAAATGCTGACAAGACCGCTGCGGAAAAAGAAGCACTCTACAATCAGGCTTTGAATACATATATTACAAATCTTTCTAATAATAATTCTACAATTACAACACTCAAAAAACTTTCCGCAACACAAAAAATGCAACTTGTAAAAGACATAACTTCTATTGAGCAAACCAGCCAAAAATATGCAGCACTGGCAAAAGAAGCGTTAAAAACCTCCGCATCAAACCTTTTAAAAACAACTTCTTCGTCTAATGCCACAACGGAAGATATTGCGGAAATTATTACACAGACAAATCAGTCTATCGGTTTGATTAAGACCAAAGCCGCAAACTCACTTGAAGTTGCAAACCAATTTGCTACGCTTGCAAAAAGTGCAGGAATAATTAAATAATTCGGAGAAATTATGAGCGAAAAATCAGAAAAGGCAAAGGAGTTATTCAAATCGGGATATAACTGCTCGCAATCCGTACTGGGAGTATTTTGCGAAGAACTTGGAATGGATTTTGAGACCGCAATGAAAATTTCCTCCTCTTTCGGAGGCGGTATGGGCAGAATGAGAGAAGTGTGCGGAACAGTAAGCGGAATGTTTATGGCTGCAGGACTTGCCTTTGCTTCCGCAAGCGACTCTGCGACTGCTAAAGGCGAACATTATAAACGCATTCAGGAACTTGCCGCAAGATTCAAGGAAAAGAACGGTAGTATCATTTGCAGAGAACTTCTGCAAGGTGTTGAATCTTCTACTTCTCCGACACCAAGCGAAAGAACCGAAACATACTATAAAAAAAGACCGTGTGTTGAACTTGTCGGCGACGCTGTTGAAATATTGGAAGAATATATTAAAGAAAACCAACCAAGCAGAGCGGTATAATGAGCATTGAGGGTCGTGTTTTTTCCAGATATGTACCGGATTTTGAAAAACTTATCCGATTTGGTTTTGTTCAAAGCAAGGGAAAATATCGTTTAGAAAAACTCTTTCATAACGGCGAATTTAAGGCTGTAATAACAATTCTTCAAAATGGCAAAATTGAAGGAAAGGTTTTTGATGTCATAAACGAAGATGAATTTTTACCTCTAAGGATTGAAAACCAAGAGGGCGGATTTGTCGGAGAGGTTCGGACTGAATACGAAAATATACTGACGGAAATAAGAGAAAGTTGTTTTAAACGAAATTTATTCATTTACCCTCAAGCAAACAGAATTTGCGAAACAATTCAAAACACCTTTAACGACATGCCGGTTTTTCCGTGGGAAACCGATTCCGGGTACGGTGTTTTTAAAAATCCGGAAAGCGGCAAATGGTACGCTCTTATTATGAATATCGATTATTCAAAAATCGACAAAAAGCGGAGCGGAGAAATCGAGGTGGTTAACCTGAAACTTGATGAGAATGAAGTCTCAGAACGGCTTATGCAAAAGGGGTTCTATCCCGCTTGGCACATGAATAAGAAAAAGTGGATAACGTTAATTTTAGATGATACTCTCTCGGATAAAACCGTTATGGAGTGTATCAAAAAAAGCCACGCTTTTACTATTAAGCATAAATCTGGAATTGTTTAATATATTTATACAACTCCATTTCTTCGAGCGTTAACATTCCGGTTAAATGAAGTTTACTTTCCAATTCCGTTAAAATTTCTGCGGTATTTGTATTTATGTTTGTATAAAGACTAATTTCCTTTGCTGTTTTCTTAAATTTTGACGGGAGTGCTTTGTGAAAAAATGCCAACAGTGATGTGTGATTTCCATGCAGACATTCATGAGTAACAATATGGTCCTCCATTGCGGTAGACATTTGAGAAATACCTTTGCTTAATGCCGTTTGCAACGATTTTTGGTAAATCGTAAACTCTTTTGGAGAAAGAAATCTATAAAAATACTTCAATATTTCAGGATCTGCTCCTGCTATTGTACTTGCTACCTGATAACGCGTGCTTTGCAAAAACATCGTTTTTTCACCGCCTATTTTACACAATTCGCCTGTTGCGCAATGCAAATCGGAAACAATTACATTATCAGGTATCGGAAATCCCTTGACTTTTAACCCCTTAACCACCCTCAAAATTTGTTCTGCCCGCGGGAGGTCATCTTCCAAATTGACTGTCTTCATTCCATATTCTGTTTTAAGTATATTCTCAATTTCTATTACCCTTGGATTAACTGATTTATTTGCCAACGCTTCATATAAACCGCGCATTTTATTATATCTGTCAACTCGCATTTGTTCTATCGTTTGTTCAAGTTCAAGCGTGATTTTTCCTTTAGTCCCCGCAACCAATCTTCTGGCTTCTTCTTCGCAACTTTTCAACAATTTAAAACAATATTTATTACAAATATTGTACAATCCTTCACGGTCTTTTACTTTTGCCAATTTTGTTTCTAAGCCTTTATCGCCCATAGAAACCGCAAATTGTATCAGTTTATCTTTTTTTAAAGCAAATTTTTCCCCTTCGAAAACCAAATCACCCATACCATGAATAAGATTTGGCATTGCTTCCATTTGCGCAAATATACCTTTGTGCTGTATCCTTGCTAAAGTCTTTTCATCTTCGCTAAGGGTTTTAAACGGTTTTAATAAATAAACATCCTCTTTAATTTTAGCCGCTTTTCCAAACTGTTTATTAATATTTCCAATTATCAAACGAGCCGTTCTGTCAATTTTCATAAAACTTTCCCATCAATCTTATAATTCCCTATATTTATAAAGATTTCTCTGTGAAAGAAATTGATATAAATTAATACAAAATTTAACAAATATTTACATTGATAAAACCTTAATTGAGTGTGACAAAAGTTATGCTTTTACTAAAAGAAAAAATCGTATAAAATAATTAGTAACAAATGCCGGAGGAATTATGGAATCGAATATTTTAAAAAACAAGATTTTTCAATATGTCATCATATTATTTGCCTTTTTACTCGCAGGTTTCGGATACTATGTTATTGATGTCAGGTACAATATTTCCGAACCTATGCAGGATTTGGAGTATAAAACGGCAATTATAAAGGAGTCGCACAATCCGTTTTACAGACTTGAAAGCCTGCGCCCGATTGTCGGAGAAGAAGAATTAACAGAATTTATAATATCGAACAATAATAATCCGCAAATATATACTCCTTCTCCCGAAAATATTGCAAAGGGAGTTTTCAGAGCAAATTTGCACATGCACACTCTGCAATCAGATGGTTGTGCATCTGTAAAGGAACGGCTTGATGCTGCGCAAGAGTATGCACAAAATAATATTAAAGACGGATTTATGTATATTGCAATTACTGACCACAATACCGTTTTGGGCGCAAAGGAAGTTGTTAAACTTTTGGAAAAATATCCAAACAAGTACAAAAATGTAAAAGTTATTCTTGGCATGGAAGTTTTTACGGCATTCAAGTCCAAATATTATGATAAGCCGGTAGAAATTCACGTTCTTAACTGGTGCATTAATCCTTATGACAAATTCCTTAATAAGGAATTTTATAAACCAAAAAATGCAAACAAGGGAAACAGAGTTCTTCCGGACAGAGATTTTGATTACGTTATTGAAATGATGTCAAAATACGCAATCCCCGGGATTGCCCACCCGATAAGATATACAAACCGCATCGGGCAAAATAAACACCTGTATATGGAAGAAATGATTGACAGATACACAAATCTGACCAACAAACACGCATTTATGGAAGGATTTTATCAGGTTTATCCGAGATATTACGAAGCAAAATTTTTTAATGAAGAAATTTTACCTTATATCGATTATGTGAACAAAAAAGCAGATGAACACAACATTATAAAAACCGGAAGTACCGATTCTCATTCCATGACGATATTTGACTGATAAAATATCCTTCGGGAAGCAAAAATTTTTATCATAAGTGTTATAATGAATATACAGTTCAAGGAGTTTTTATGCCAATCGATTTTAATCCGCACTTTTTCAATAATCCGGATAACAATGTCCGCCCGAAAACCGGTATTCAGTTTATGGGTGTATTTAAACAAAAACCGGATACATTTGTTAAAACCATAAATATTGATAAGAACACTACGGGCGACTATAGCGGCATAACCATTTCCGAAAAACCGTTCGGAAATCTTCAAAAAAGCGGGGAAGAAATCAGGCTCTATACAATAAAAAACAAAAACGGCGCAAGTGTGGATTTGTCGGATTTTGGCGCAACTATTGTTTCCATAAAAGTTCCGGATAAAAAAGGGAAAATTATTGACGTAACACAAGGTTATGATAACGTTACACCCTACGAAACCGCACCCGTAGGACATGCCGGAGGAACAATCGGACCTTGTGCAAATAAAATTGATAACGGTGAATTTGTTATAGACAATCAAAAATATACTCTTGAAAAAAACAAAGATAACGGCAAAACCCATTGTCACGGTGCAGGTAACGGTTTTGATATAAAAAAGTGGAATGCTGAAATTTTGAAAGACGGTATAGAATTTACTTACGTCAAACCTGATATGGAAGGCGGATATCCGGGAAATGTCGAAGCCAAGGTTACATACAAATTTGATAATAACAACAATTTAAGAATAATCTATTCGGCAAAAACAGACAAGCCAACTTTGATTAATATGACTAACCATACATATTTTAATCTTGACGGGGCGGAAAATACGGGCGAAAATTCAGTTCTTAATCATATTGTTCAACTTCCAAACTCTTCTTCTTTCACGGAAAACAATGAAATCGCCGTTCCGACGGGAAAAATAATTAACGTTGAAGGAACACCGTTTGATTTTAGAAAACCGCATAAAATCTCAGAAATGATAAACAAAGATTCCGAACAGTTAAAAATCGGTTCGGGCTATGACCAAAACTATTGTATAGACGGTTATGACGGCAAAAAGATTATAGATGTTGCAAATATCAAATCCGAAAAAACGGGAGTAACACTGAAAGTTTCCACCAATTTATCCGGCTTTCAATTCTATACCGCAAACCACCTCGGTAAATCCGCACAGCCGGCAGGAAAGTCGGGTTCCAGATATGAAAAGCGTTCCGCACTATGCGTAGAACCCCAGTTTTACCCGAATGCAATCAACACGGAAGGATTTGAAGAAAAAGGTATTCTAACACCCGATACAACTTATTCACGAGAAATTGTATACTCGTTCTCAAATGATAACAGGTAAAAAATGAAAAAGATAATATGCTACGGAGATTCAAATACATTCGGGTTTAACCCCTCTGACGGTTCAAGATTTGATGAAGAAACCCGTTGGACTGCTGTTTTGCAGAAAAATTTGGGAACGGAATACGAAGTTATAAACGAAGGTGCTTGCGATAGAACAGGTTTTGTAAACAACTCTAAAGGCTTTGAGTTTTCCGCTCAAAGACACTTTCCCAAAATGATTTCTAAAATTGACGGTACTGATATACTGATTCTTGCAATAGGTACAAATGATTTGCAATTTCAATATGATATAAGCATTGGTGCAATAGAAAAAGGCTTGGAAAATCTGATTAAATTAGCACAGACAAAGGCGAAGAATGTAATTATTATTCCGCCTGTTGTTTTGAGTGAAAAAGTTTTGGAGGGATTTTTTAATATTCAATTTAATGAAACGAGTATTGTAAAATCAAGAAAAGTCGGAAGAATATATAGGCAACTCTCTAACGCATATCGTTGTAATTACTTTGATATAAACAAATTCACCAAACCTTCCGACTTTGACGGATTGCATTATGATGAAAAATCACACAAAATTATTGCTGACAAATTAACCGAATTTATAGGATAGATATTAATAAACCGTGAGTTTGGATTAAAAACTCTCGGTTTAATTTTTAAGTATATTATCTTGGATATGCTTATTCCTAATGTCGCCAAAACCCGCTCTATAATCGAAAAATTTGGTATTGTGACAAAGTAAATTGTAACAATTTTGTAACATTTTAGAATAATTAGTCAATTTGTTAAATTCACATGTTTTATAGAGTCAGAAATTAGTGAAGTTACAAAGAAAGAAAGAAAGAAAGAAGGAAGATATGATTAATCCGATAGCAAGAACTCAAGAAGTAAATTTATTTAACCATTTAACCGGAAATGCACAAGCGATTAGAAATAATATTCAAAACTTAAAAAACATTGGTATTACTCAGGCAGAGATTTTGTTAAGAACAATTGCAGAGCAGACAAGAAATGGTAATACAGAATTTATAGAAGCAAGTAAAAGAATGTATGACAAATTGTATTCAGGATTAAGTTTCTCTGAAGCAGTTGCTGAAGTAAAACCGTTTTTAGAAAATGAAGCCGCAATTAAAATTACACCATTAGGCATAGCGGTTATGGCAAAAGGTTGGTCAAAACCGGTTGTATTTCCAAAGGCAGAAAATTTTAAATTTTTAGGTTGGGCGGACATACCTGCTAATTTTAATACAAATAATTTGTGGACAGGCGCATATGGTAAAAAACAACCTAAACTTATTATGGGCGCAGTAGGTAATAGTAATATCAAACCTGAACAAGTTAAGGGTGGCTGCGCATTGACCAAAAAAGAACTTTCTGCTCAATATGAAGGAGCTATTCAAGATTTTTATAATCCAATTATTGATTATTTAAAAGAACAAGGTGCTAAAACAGAGGATATCGGTTTTGCATTTGCTCATAGTGATTGCGGGGTAGACAAAGCTGTAAGAAATGTTGTAGAAAAACATAATTTAAAAGGTTTTGGAATAACTCCGACAGAATATACACAGTATTTGCGTGGCAAGGAAATGCCTGCAAACGAAGAATTTCCTGACGGATATATATTAGCAGATTTTCCATTCCCGACAATATTAACAAGAAATATCAGCCAAATTGAAGATTATGCAAAAGTGTATGGAAAAATGGTTGGAAAAGGAAATCCACTCGGAGTTTTTGGTGGTGGCGAACATGCATTTGCTCGAGATGCAAGAGAAGCCCTCATCGGTCAAGGCGGAGCAAATAGCATTCCTGTTGACATTATGCGAGATAAATTTGGTGTCGTAATTCCTGCTACAAGAATAAATGATAAAGGTGAAGAAGTTGTTACAAATGCAGCAAGGGATATGCTTGAAAGAGTAAACGGCAATCCTTATGAACAATACCGATATGCATTTAATAACTTTTTACCAAGTAGTAGATTAAAAGAAGATATTGCACAATACGACCCGCAAGCAGCAATGGCAACGGTAGCATACGCAAAACTCGCACAAGCAGGAAAAATCGGGAAAATAAACAGCCGATAGAAATAGACTTTCCTCTACCAAAGGAAACGACACTTCCGGGTTCGAACTTTTGAAGAAATATTACGAACATCTGAATTATACACCGGTAATTAAGTTAATTTTTAAATAAAATGCGTAGCAAAAAATATTTTTACCGATTTTTATAAATAAGACATTCAAAAGCAGCCATAACAGAAGATAACTATATTGATTTGAAAAGTGCATCGAACTATGCAAAAAGCGATTCTCGTCACTATCATTCAGCCATTAAAAAAGAGCCCCTATCGGGACTCTATTTTAATGGCGGGAACGACGAGGCTGTCTTGACCTGTTCGCATTAAACGTGTCTACGGTTTTTCTTTCCAGAAACTTCGTTTCTTCCAAAGAAAAGACCTTCGCACTCTGCTCACAGGTCGCTCGAACTCGGGCAGGTTTAAAACAACCTGCGGCGAGTTCTCACCTCTTTATTCCACAACTTTTGACAAAAAAAATAAGTCCAACGAGTGGACTTATTTTTTCGTAAATGGCGGGAACGACGAGGCTCGAACTCGCGACCTCATGCGTGACAGGCATGCGCTCTAACCAAACTGAGCTACGCTCCCGTATTCAATTGTCACACATATAACCTCACGGCTACGTCCATCATGTTAACCTGCTGAAAAATTTTTGTAAAGAGGAAAATATTACAATTACAAAACTTTTATGCTAAAATTGAACCATAAGGAAACAAAACAACAATGCTTGAACACTGGCAATTACCTCTTTTTATGACTTTTTTGGCGGGTTTCGCAACTACAATCGGCGGATTCGTTACGTTTTTTGTACACAAAAACAACCGCAAAATCCTATCTCTAGGACTTGGGTTTTCCGCAGGTGTTATGATTTTTGTGTCGCTTACCGAAATCCTTGAAACCGCTCAGGGACTTCTACAGGCATACTATCCGAACAGATACCACTGGCTTTTGTTCTGGGGGTTCATTACAGGTGTTGTAATCGCAAAACTCATAGACGAATTTATCCCTGACCACGTCGAAGAAGAAGATTTTGCGGAAAGCGGTTCTCCGGAGGATGAACACTCGCAGCGTAAGCACCGTATCAAACGCGCCGGACTCTTAACGGCAATCGCTATTGCAATCCATAACTTCCCCGAAGGCTTAGGAACTTTCCTCGTTTCTTCCCAAAACCTTGCGCTCGGTGCATCAGTAGCGGTCGCAATCGCACTCCATAACATCCCTGAAGGAATAGCGGTCGCACTTCCTATCTACCACGCAACGGGACAAAAACGTCGGGCAATGTGGTATTCCTTCTGGACAGGTATAACTGAGCCAATAGGAGCATTAATCGGTTTAGGACTTCTTCACTGGATTTTACCGGAAGCATTCGTCGGATTCATGCTTATAGCAGTAGTCGGTATAATGATTTACATATCCTTTGATACACTTCTTCCGCTTTCACACGAATACGGCGACTGGCACTATGCAATCACAGGGGTTATGTCAGGTATAATCATAATCTGGGCAAGTCTGCTACTCATAAACGGATACTAAACCATTTCTCTCAGTTTTTTCAATTGGTCGCGGATTTCTGCAGCACGCTCAAAATCAAGAATTTTAGCGGCTTTATGCATATCTTTTTCCAATTTGTCGATAAGTTTGGGTAAATCCTTCTTCTCAATACCCAAATCAACCATTTCCTCGGCAACGATATCCTCCAAATCCCTGTAACTTGCAACGAGCGAGAGCAAATTGTTTTCAATCGGTTTCTTAATCGTCTGCGGAATAATTCCGTATTTCTTATTGTACTCAAGTTGAATTTCTCGTCTTCTGTTTGTTTCATCAATCGCTCTCTGCATAGAATCCGTAACTTTATCCGCATACATAATAACTTCACCGCAGGCGTTACGAGCCGCACGTCCGATTGTCTGAATTAAACTTGTATCCGACCTCAAAAATCCTTCCTTATCCGCATCCATAATTGCCACAAGCGAAACTTCTGGAATATCAAGTCCTTCTCTAAGAAGGTTTACGCCAATTAGTACATCAAACTCGCCGAGTCTTAAATCTCTCAAAATTTCAACGCGCTCAATTGATTTGATTCCGCTGTGCAAATACCTTACCCTGATTCCGTCTTGCAAGAAATAGTCACACAAATCTTCCGCCATGCGTTTTGTAAGAGTCGTAATCAAAACACGCTCATCCTTCTTGGCTCGTTTGGCAATTTCCGTCTTTAAATCATCAATCTGAGTTTCAATCGGGCGGACGCTGATTTTGGGGTCAACAAGTCCTGTCGGGCGGATAATTTGTTCAACCAATTGTTGAGATGTTTTCTTCTCAAAATCCCCCGGAGTGGCGGAGATATAAATTTTTTGTCCGACTTTGGCAAAAAATTCTTCGCTTTTAAGAGGTCTGTTATCCTTGGCACACGGGAGTCTGAACCCGAAATCCACAAGAACTTGTTTTCTTGAGGCGTCGCCGTGGTACATTCCGTTCAATTGCGGGAGTGTAACGTGTGATTCGTCAATAACGGTAAGGAAATCACCCTGAAAATAATCCAGAAGTGTTGCAGGCGCTGAACCAACAGGACGGCGTTCAATTATTCTTGAATAATTCTCAATCCCCGAACAGTACCCCATCTCCTTAATCATTTCGATATCATATTTTACTCTCTGCTGGAGCCGTTGTGATTCCAAAATCTTGTTCTCACTTTCCAACTCCTGAACCCTGTTTTTGAGTTCGGAACGAATCATAGCAATCGTTTCTTCTTCGTTTTCGTCATAAGAAATATAGTGAACCGCAGGATAAATCATTACTGACTCGGGTGCTTCCAAAATTTCTCCCGTCAGATTATCAATCCGCACAATCTTTTCAACCTCGTCACCGAAAAAATAAATCCTTGTCACAATTTTTTCGTACGCAGGCATAATTTCCAAAATATCACCCCTTGCTCTGAAAGTCGAACGTTCAAGAACAAGGTCATTCCTTGTATATTGAGTCATTACAAGATGTTTAATAAGTTCGTTTCTCTCTAATGTATCGCCGACAGAAATCTGAATTGTTCCCTTAAAATAACTTTCAGGCAAGCCCAAACCATAGATACAACTTACGGAAGCGACGATAATTACGTCATTTCTTTCGTATAGACTTCTTGTTGTGTTGTGTCTTAATCGGTCAATTTCTTCATTAATACTGGCTGATTTTTCAATATAAGTATCAGTTCTCGGAATATAAGCCTCAGGCTGATAATAATCATAATAAGAGATAAAATACTCAACCGCATTATTAGGAAAAAGTTCTTTAAACTCGTTGTAAAGCTGTGCCGCAAGAGTTTTGTTATGGGCAATGATAAGTGTCGGCTTCTGGATTTTTTCAATAACGTTTGCGATAGTAAAAGTTTTACCCGAACCCGTTATACCCAAAAGTGTCTGGGAATCATCCCCGCTCTTTAATCCTTCAACCAACTGTTCAATAGCCTTTGGCTGGTCGCCGGAGGGTTTATATTTAGAAACAATCTCAAATTTTCTTTCCATAACAAGATTATAACATGTGACAATTCAAAATTAGGAATATACAGAAGTTAATATTTCTTAACATGTTATAAAAATTTAGGCAATTTTTTGCTCAGTAAATACTTTTTATATACATAGCATCACTAACACGAGGAGAATATTTATGGCAGCAGTAACATGGTGGCAAGGAGAACTTAACAAAGCAGCAAGAACCCCGCAGGGACGAAAAGAAATTGCGAAAGGCGAAGTCCCGAAAAAATGGTGGCAGATTGAACTAGAAAAAGCAATGCAAACTCCTAAGGGTCGTAAAGAAATTGCAAAAGGAGAAGTTCCTGAACCGACAGAAGCAGAAAAAGAAGAATACAGAAAAGCATACAGAACAGTAGAATCGGCTTACCTTTCCTGCGCAGCACATGAATATTGTAACGGGTATAGCCGTCGCCAAGCTGAAGGAAAATTTAAAGTTATACCGTGGATGGAAATCCCGATGTCAACTGTTTCAGGTTTTGTATTTTTACCTAAGGATATAAAAGATAAAGTTCAAGCTGCATTAGATACTATGGCAAGGCTTAAAAATAAGTACCCGCAAGGTCAATTTGCTCAACTTGTCGGAAATGAATTTAACAGAACGGATTTTGTCGCATAAGCAAAATTTTATATAAGTAATCTAAAACAACCCTTTTTCCAATTCGTGATACTATATAATCAGGAACAGAGAGAAAAGGGTCGTTTTGTATGAAAGAGAAAAAGCTGGAAGAATTAAAATCCGAATGTCAGAATTGTATGAGATGTGAACTCGGAAAAACGAGGATTAATGTTGTTTTCTCGGATGGAAATCCCGAAACTTCAAAAGCAATCCTAATAGGCGAAGCCCCCGGAGAAAACGAGGATAAAACAGGCACTCCGTTTGTCGGACGCGCAGGGAAACTTCTTAACGAGTTTCTTGAAAAAGCCGGAATTTCAAGAGCAGAGGATTTGTACATAATAAATACCGTAAAATGCAGACCGCCTCAAAACCGCGTACCGAGTGACGAAGAAAAGAATTTGTGTTCGGAATATCTCTTAAAGCAGATTGATATAGTTAACCCTGATGTTATAATTTTTTGCGGTTCAACAGCACTAAAATCTTTCTATTCAAAGAAGATTCCGATTTCCAAAATCAGAGGTGAAATTTTGGAAATTGAGATAAACGGCAAAACAAGAAAATGTGTTCCCATTTTCCACCCTTCATATCTTCTCAGATACCATTCTCTTGAAGAAGGAAGTCCAAGATACTTGATGTTAAAGGATTTGGAGAAAATTAAAACACTCATTTCCAAATAAGCGTTTACTATAATTAAAGCATGCGGTATACTTGGATTATGTTCAAAAAACTTACGAGAAAAGCATTAATACACACCGTTTTGATTGCAACATCTTTGCTGTCGATTTTTCCGTTTTTGTGGTTGACTTCAACCTCATTAAAAGGAATTAACGAGGATATTTTTGCTTATCCGCCGAGGTTTATGCCTTTGGACTTCACTTTTCAAAACTACATTGATGTTTGGGGAAAAGTCGATTTTATGGCATACTTTTGGAACAGCGTAATCGTTGCGGCATTGACTGTAGCCTTGAACCTTATTTTATCTTCGCTCGCTGCGTACCCGCTTGCAAGAATGCAATTTAAAGGGAAAAAAGTTTTCTTCTTTTCTATTCTTGCAACGATTATGATACCGTTTCAGGCGATTATGCTTCCGGTTTATATAATCACCCTGAAACTTCACCTCATAGACAGCGTTAATAATGTTATGGGATACATTGGACTTGTAATGCCTTTTGCGGTGAGTGCGTTCGGGATTTTCCTTATGCGTCAGGCATTTTTAAAAGTACCCAAAGAGGTTGAAGAAGCCGCTATTGTTGACGGATGTAACGTGTTCCAGATGTTTACGAAAGTTGTTATTCCGATGGTTAAGCCGACACTTGCCGTACTTGCGGTATTCACCTTTATAGGCTCATGGGGCGAATTTCTTTGGCCGAGTATTATGCTAACGAAGGATTCTATGTACACCCTTCCTGTAGGAATAAATAACCTTCAGGGAATGTTCTCATCAAATTGGAGATTTATTGCCGCAGGTTCAATTATTTCAACCATTCCGATTATAATATTTTTCCTTATGATGCAGAGATACTTTATCTCAGGCGAAAACGACGGAGCGGTTAAGGGTTGATTTATAATTAAACTTTTGGCGGAATGTACGAAAAGAGAGTCGTGAAGAACTGTTCCGGATTATTATCAATATAATTTATTCTGTTTCTGGTTTCTTTTATTGTCACAAGCGGATTGTTTACAACTCCGTTACTTATAGATTTCAGGATTTGTTGGAACATCAATTTCATACCTTCTTCTTGAGCCTTCTTATCAATTACGGAATTTTTATCAATGCTCTTTGATATATTAGCAATACTTACTAAATTCATAAGATATGTAATTTCCGCTTTAACAAGATTAGTGTTTCTTGAATTAAGTATAATTCTGTTCTTTTTCATAAAGTCAATACTTTCATTGTTAACCGCAGAAAACGGATCGGATTTTATCCCTATTAGACTGTTTTTGCCGCTAAAGAAAGTTTCATCAAGGTGCTTTGCAAGCATATCGACTGCTTGTTTTTCTGTCATACCGTCCGGCAAAATTGCATCCTTCATAAGCCTTTTTGCAATATTCTTGGAGTTCCCGATAAGATAATCCAAATGGCTTGTAACATTTTTAATCGCTTCTTCCGGTGTAAATCTCATTACATTTCCGGTATCGATGAAAGTAAACGGTTTTTTCTTGTTTGAAATATCAATAAATATGTTTCCGGCATGAGGGTCTGCATGCAAGATTTTTTCACCCTTTTGAGGAACTGATAGGAGTTGTTCAAAAAATACTTGAAAATATTGTCTTAGAAGGTTTGCCGCTTCATCCTTAGTTAATGTCTTTTTATTTTTCTCCAACCACTTTGTAAATTGGTCAAACTGAACCCCTTTTGCTTTTTCCATTACAAAAATATTGTTCTTTACTGCAATAGGTGCAACCGTATTGTAATTAACCGCATGTTTACCAAGAATTTCCGCAGCATTAGCCTCAAGTTTCAAATCAAGTTCCTTAGACCAAGCGCTATAAAGTTCATTAACAAGTTTAACCTGATAATTGTAATCGTCTTTTGACATTGTATTTTTCACACGTTCTAGTGCTTTAAGCATTTTCTCTTTATCGGAATTTAGTTTTTCGGCAGATGCCCATTTTTTTACTACTTTGATTACAACCTCTTTACCTGTCTTCCGGTCTTTTGCAAGGAAGGTCTCAGCAATTGTACCAACGCCGAGCGGTTCTTTGCCGAGAATTTTAAACCTGTCACCGTAAGTTTGAGAAATAAATTTCTGTGCCTCTTTCACATTTCTGGATGCAGGACATTTGCTCTTGTAGTTATTAAGAAAATCGTTTATACCTTTGATTCCTTTTTTCATTACATATTCCGCTCTGTTTTTTATAAGCCTTTCGTACCACTTACCGCTTTTTTTGCCTGCTTTTTCAAAAATACCGGATAACTTATTTGAATCACCGGCAAGGTTAACCAATGCCTCAATATTGCTTGGCATAGACTGTATCATTTTGGGATAGAAAATATTGTACTGCTCAAGTTCGCGCATTATTCCCATCATTTCTCTTTCATAGATAAGTTTTGGACTGTTTACGAGAGTTCTAAACATGGGCTTGGGAATAAACTCAAACAGTTTTGCTTTTTGAGGAATATATTTTCTCAACGGTTTTGTAAGAAAATGGTACGCTTTACTGAAAAATCCTCTGTGAGCGGCATCTATTAATTCATTTTTGGTTACTTCGTCTTTAATATTTGATTTAGCCAAGTCTACAAGTTCTGTTAGCGGAAGTTTGGCATCAAAAGGCTTAATGTTTTTTATATTTTCTTTTGCCTTTATTATTCCTTTTTCAACTCCATTGATTCTCTTATGGAATTTGAACATGGAAAATCCTGCAATAGCGAGCGCCGGAATTTTAACAAGCCAGCCATCAGCAAAATGATTTGAGACCGCATTTTCTTTATCAGCATGTTTATTGAATACAAATCGTGATAGCGAATTTATACCCGCAGCCGCTGCAATACCAGATTTGTATGCATACCCGACAGGCGCTACAGCACCATCTACAAATCCTGTTGCAATATCCTTCATTACGGTACGTTCTTGTTTGCGTTCTTCTTTTGGCGTACCTATACTATTTATACCTTTAAGAAAAGGCTTAGTCACCCTTCCGGCAAGTGCTGATATACCCGCACATGCTAACAATATCTTTTTCTCATACTTTATTTTATCCGTATATGCGCGGGAAAAAACCAACGCCCGTTTGCCTATTTTATACACACCGACAGATGATAGGGCTGTTATCAAATCAGTCGCTATTTCGGTTTCGTTCTTATTTTGATCATAAAAACGATTTATTTTCTTATCCAAAACTGTTTTGTCTTCTGTTTTGATATCCTGTATTAGCGATTTTTTACTCAATCCGATATTAAACATCTCGTGGATTTTATTAAAAAACCTGCCTATATATCCGTTAGAACGCTCGGCAACATTAATTTTTGCACTTGGAGAAAGTGTCGGCGGAACGGCATTTTTCTTTTTCTTCTCAAAAACAGGAGAAGACGATTCCGTTATAGGATAATTTTGTATAGTACAATTATTCATAGCAACCTAATATTATAAACACTTTTGCCAAAGAAAAATTGCTTTAATATTAAGGTTTGTAACAATCGAATCACTGTTGATTAGAGATTTTGTCCTTTATTTCCTGAACTTCGTATTTTAACCTGTTTAGTTCGCATTTAATCGGGTCAGGAATCCTGTTGTGCATAAGAACACCGTCGGGATTTATAACCTGTTGCTTAACTATTCTTGCAGGATTGCCGACAACCGTGCAATTTGAAGGAACATCCTCAAACACAACCGCACCTGCGCCAATTCTCACATTATCTCCGATTGTGATATTGCCGAGAACTTTCGCACCCGCTCCCAAGACAACA